>QHNF01000024.1 GCA_003218345.1 Verrucomicrobiota bacterium
ATCGCAACGGAGAGCCTGACCGTGAATTGGCGCCGCTCACTGAGTCAGCATTTGAATCATCCGTGGGATCGATTGTCGAACAGCCACCAGGGAGCTTGCGCTCGGCAATTCCGCACGCGGCAGAGGTGGCCGAGGTTTCAGCAATCGGCGAATTGACCGAACTTTCTGAGATAGCGCCGGAAGCGCCCAATGAGATTTGTGAAAATACGCAGGAAGTCATATTGCCCG
>QHNF01000447.1 GCA_003218345.1 Verrucomicrobiota bacterium
GCTTCCGTCCAGCCCATGTAACGGAACATCATTTCGCCCGAGAGAATCACCGAGCCGGGATTGACCTTGTCCTGGTTAGCGTATTTCGGCGCGGTGCCATGGGTCGCCTCGAAAACTGCGTGGCCGGTGATGTAATTGATATTTCCTCCGGGCGCGATTCCGATTCCGCCGACCTGCGCGGCAAGCGCGTCGCTCAAGTAATCGCCGTTTAGATTAAGCGTTGCAATCACGTCAAAATCTTCGGGGCGCGTGAGCACCTGCTGAAGCGTGATGTCGGCGATGGCGTCCTTGATCACGATGCCAGCACCCGGTTTACCCATGGGAATCTTGCACCAGGGGCCGCCGTCGATCTCTTCCGCGCCGAAATATTGCTTTGCAATCTCATATCCCCAATCGCGAAACGCGCCTTCGGTAAATTTCATGATGTTGCCCTTGTGCACGAGCGTCACGCTCTTGCGACGGTTCGTGATCGCATAAGAGATCGCGCTGTGGATCAAGCGCACACTGCCCGCGCGACTAACCGGTTTGATTCCGATTCCAACGCAAACTTCGTCGCCTTCTGGCGCGCCGACTTTTTTCCAGAAATCGGCCGCCTTCTGCCTCGTGCCAAAGCGGATTTTATCGAACTGCTTCGGAAATTCTTTCTGAAAAAAATCGAGAATCTTTTGCGCTTCGGGTGTGCCCGCGGCGTATTCGATCCCCGCGTAAATGTCTTCCGTGTTTTCCCGAAAGATCACCATGTTCACTCTCTCTGGATGCTTGACGGGCGAGGGGACGCCTTTGAAGTACTGCACCGGCCGCAGGCATACGAAAAGATCGAGAAGCTGACGAAGCGCAACGTTAAGCGAACGAATGCCGCCCCCTACGGGTGTGGTCAGCGGACCTTTGATGCCAACCAGAAATTCGCGGAAAGCTTCGACAGTGTCGTCAGGCAGCCATTCGTCGAATTTGTCTTTTGCCGTTTGACCTGCGAATACCTCAAACCACGCGATCTTTTTCTTGCCGCCAAAGGCTTTCTCGACCGCGGCATCGAACACTCGCACACTCGCGGCCCAAATGTCTGGCCCGGTGCCGTCTCCGCGAATGAATGGAATGACCGGTTGATCCGGAACATTTAGTTTGTCGGTTCTGGTAATCTTTTCACCTGGAGGCGGAGCGACATCTTTGTACGACATAAGTCGCCCACTGTAGCGGCAGTCGTGTCGGCTGCAATCTTACAGAGCCGACTTTCCTCAACCGTAACAATGTCGGTACCGAGGCGCGATGCACGCCGCTGTCCATAGAACGAGAAAGACAGCAGCTCCCCACTTGATTACACTGGTTTTATGAAAACTGGTTCTGTTCTTGTATTAATATTCATTGCCAGTTCGTGGGTCGTGTTTGCACAAGGCAGTGACCAAGAGAATGCGGTCCTACAGACAGAACGCGAATTGTGCAGTGCGTATCTCAAGGGCGACACCGACGCCATAGCACAGGGCGTGATGGAGGATTACACGTTGACCAATTCAACCGGCAAAATCACTACGCGCGCCGATGACATTGAGGAGGCTAAGAAAAACGATCCGAAATACGAAGTGTTCGAAAATCTCGATATGAAAGTGCGCGTCCATGGCGACACCGGAATCGTGACCGGCCGAACACACGCGAAGGGAATCTCCGGCGGCAAGCCTTTCGATTCGCAGTTTCAGTTCACGGATACGTTCGTCAAAGAAGGCGCGCGTTGGCGTTTGTATGCCGGCCACGTTTCAAAGCTGCCAACGGCGCGTTAACCAATTTCATATCGCATATGCAACACCAAATTCGTCAACAGGTCAGTGGACGGCAAGAGCAGGAGGAAGAACTCCGCGCAAGAGTATCTTAGCAACCTTTTGCCTACAGACCTGATGGTGGAGGCTGCTCGGGAGAAACGACCTCTTCAGGTACGGTGTTAGCTGGATTGATCGTGTTGAGTATGTACGGTTGCGCAAAAGCATTCGCCTCCTGGCAGGGCTGCGAAAGATTGGCCGCAGCCACGATGCAGTCACG
>QHNF01000448.1 GCA_003218345.1 Verrucomicrobiota bacterium
TAATCGACGAGCAGTTCGAGCCAGTAGACTGTTTGATTCGCTGCTCTCCCTGCAGCTCACCCGCTACCCGCGCGGGTTTGACCATCTATGTCGCGGCAGTTCGGCACGCTCCGTTCCTCGAGTTCGCGCAGCGAATCGCCGCATTTCGCGATAAACTCCGCTTTATTGCGGGCGCGATACGCTTCCCGGTAATTCGCTCCGACTGATGTGCTAGATCGCAGGACCTGTTTACTTAGCTCTTGTCTTCCTATGGTCCCTTCGGCGCGGCTTTGTTTCCCGCTTGGATTGCGTCCTGTTCGGTCATGTATTTGCCCTGCTTCGTCGTGCCGTAAAAACGCGAGCCTTCCCTGTGGTAAACATGCGTCTCCGTGTTAACCCACACGAGACCGTGGCCCCCGCCCGGTGCGGGTGGGTTGGCCGCTACCTCGCTCGTGCGCGGTGCGGGAACTGGACTTGCGGCCGGACGCGCTTTTGTCTCAGTTTTTGCTTTTTTGCGAGCGGGTTTCTCTTTGGGCGAAGCCGCTGGCGACTCGCCGGTTGAAGGCGATGCAGCTTTCTCAGCCGGTGAGGGCGATGCAGCGGGCGACTCGCTCGGGCTGGGGGATTGACCTTGCACAACGCAAAGGCTGCCAAAGGCGATTAAAGAAATGAGGGTAAAAAATTTGGTAGTCATAACGATGAGCATAGCGAAGCGGTGGGATTGTAGTCAACGCATTTCCGACGCACAGAGATGCGAACAATCTGCAACCCAAATTCCTTTGTGCGCTGCCTGAGATCGTTTTGAAACTCGCTCGTTGCCCGAGCTCGCTCGCTGCTACCCTCGCAGCTTTGCCTTCTATGTCGCTCATCCCATTCGCTCCATTGTATCTCGGCGGCTCCCGCCGCGCTCGACCGCTACCTCGCGGCTTAACCGGCCATGTCGCTTATCCCAGTCGCTCCATTCTTGCCGGAGAAGCAGAAGCGGTTTCCTACATTCGGCGGCTGACACAGTCGCCACTACAGCTCTGCGGCAAACGGGCGGGGTGCCAAACAGAACGAGCAAGGGACGGTTATTCAGCTAGCTGTGGGACATGCTCGTCTTCGTATTTCTCAATGAGCACGCCTAACACGTCCATGAGCGAAGCGAGCGGATGATTTTCGTCTTCGCCGACTTTGTCGGTGACGCGGTCGAGCAATTCCACGAGTTCGCGGTAATCTTCGTCCGTGCGAGGCACGCGCACTGCCCGAGAGATCGGTGGCCACGCTTTGGTCACGTTTTCGAGTTCGGCAAGCGACATATTATTTCTTCCACATGCCTGTGTCGTATTCTTGATGAGTCAACACGTGGCGGATGTAAATCTTGTTTCTATTATAATGCACCGCCGCGATCAGTCGAACTTTGTTGCCTCCAATATTGAAGACGGTGAATTTCCCGACTTGGTCGGCGTGAGGAAAGGTCTCGCGTAGTTGCGCGAAATTCAGAAATCTGCTCTTTCTTGTAATCGCGTACCAACGCGCAAGAGATGACTTGGCGTCTGTGTGTTTTTCCGCGAACTCGTTCAAACGCTTCCGCGTAATGACGTGCATTGTTCGTGCGCAAGGCTAACTGAAATCTTTTTCGATGAGAAGCGGGAAGAGCGCGCTGAGAGCGCAATTAAGAAGGAAAAATTATGAAGGAGGAAAGGAGGGCAGCGGCAGAAATTGGAAGGGAAGAGTTACAAAGGACGATGCGCCTTAGCCAAAGCTCGTCGTAGCGACAACGGGTAGTGCTATCTCGAAAGAGATATTATGGATCACCTCACGAGTGGCACGGAAAAATCCCTCACGTGCGCAATAGCCGAGGATTGGGTCGGGCGAATACGTTCTGGGCATGAATGAAACCGACAGTGGACTTACCAGATACATGCGAGAAATCGGTCGGATTCCCCTTTTGACGCCGCAACAAGAGATGGAGCTCGCACGCAAAATTAAAAAGGGCGATGCCGAAGCACGCGAGCGGATGATCAACTCCAATTTGCGGTTGGTTGTAACCATCGCGCACGATTACGCCAATCTCGGTCTGCCGTTGCTTGACCTGATCTCGGAAGGAAATATCGGTTTGACGAAAGCGGTCGAGCGGTTCGATCCGGCCAAGGGCGCAAAGCTGAGCACGTATGCGATGTGGTGGATCAAACAATCGATGAAGCGCGCTCTGGCCGACCAGAGCAAAACGATCCGAGTACCAGTGCATCTCGGTGAAAAACTCGCGAAAATGCGCCGCGTCGCGTCGCAGATGAGCGACGAGCTCGGCCGCGAGGCGACTGACGACGAACTTGGGGAAGAACTCGGCATCGCAAGCGAAAAATTTGCGCGATTAAAAAGCGTTGGTATCCGCCCGGCTTCGCTTGATGCCCCGGTGGCGGATGATGATTCCACAGAATTTGGCGAGATAATCGGCGACGAGGAAGCGCAAACTCCGTTCGAATTGCTGCGGGACGAAGACTTGCGCAACGAAATGGACGGGTTGCTCGACGTGCTCGACGATCGAGAGAAGAAAATCATCTGTCAGCGTTTCGGTCTCGATGGCGGAAAGCCAAAGACTTTGGAGGATGTCGCAAAACATTTTGGCATCACGCGGGAACGTATTCGCCAGTTACAGAACATCGCACTGGCCAAGCTCCGCCGCGCGCTCGCCAAGAAAGAGGACGTTGCGGAAACAGAGTTCCTCGTCGCGGCTTGAACGAAAGATAAATAATTCATGGAAACACATGGCCCTCTAGCTACTCACATAGCCCTCTGGTTTACGATGCTCAGCCCGTTAATTGGCCTAACCATCGCACTTTTGGCCGCGTTGTTTTTCAGTCAGCCGAGCTTTTAAGCGCAGTAAAGCACTCTGAGTTCTCGCAAAATCGAGATCCTATTTTTTGCGCTTTACAACTGCGGATAGGAACGATAGCAAAGAAAATGGCTGCTTAAGCGAGGACTAAACAACATGACGTCGCTCACTGCGTTGCTCTGGAAATGGCTGCTCATTCGTCAAACTCGTGAGCGAACTGGCGAGGTAAGAAAAATGTAGGCTTCTGCGATGCACACCTCGAATGCGTTGGATCCACAGTCGCCACTGGCGCGCGCAATCTACGATTTGGGGATCGTTTCCGGCGTTGTCTTTGCTCTGATTTTCGTCATCGTTACCGGCGCGATCATCTACGCGATTTTTCGCTTTCGTGCGCGCGAGGGAGAGCCTGACCCGAAGCAGATCGCCGGAAACAGGAAGGTGGAAATCGCGTGGACGGTTATTCCATTCCTGATCGTGGTGTTTCTTTTAGTCATGACACT
>QHNF01000042.1:0-7439 GCA_003218345.1 Verrucomicrobiota bacterium
AACGCGCACGCTCACCTACCGCGTTGCGTACTTACTGGAGAACGGCATCGATCCGCCAAATATTTTGCTGCTTACGTTCACGAATAAAGCGCCGCGGCAAATGCTCGATCGCGTTGCGAATTTGCTGCCCGTCGATGCCAGCGGGCTTTGGGGCGGGACGTTTCACTCGGTTGGCAATCGGATGCTGCGGCGTCACGGCAGCGCGCTCGGTTATTCGAGCGGGTTCACGATCATGGATCGCGAAGATCAAAAAGATTTGATCAATACTGTGGTAGTAGGCGCTGGAATTGATCCGAAAGAGATCCGGTTCCCTAAAGGCGATGTGCTCGCTGAGATCTTTAGCTTTGTCGTCAATACAGAGACATCGATGGAAGAATTGCTCGCCGGAAAATTCCCGTATTTCCTGTCGTTGCTCGAAAAGATCCAGGAGGTCCACGACCGCTACGAAAAGAAGAAGAAGGCCACCAACTCGATGGACTTCGACGATCTGCTCGAAAAGACGTTGTCCATGTTACAGCAACACGAAGGCATCGCCGCGTTTTATCGTCGGCAATTTCAATTCATCCTTGTCGATGAATATCAGGACACGAACAAAATCCAGGCTGACCTCGTTGATTTGCTCGCGCTGGACCACAGAAATGTAATGGTCGTGGGCGACGACGCGCAGTCGATCTACTCATGGCGCGGCGCGAATTTCCAAAACATTCTCGAGTTCCCGAAGCGCTATCCGGATACGCAGGTGTTCAAAATCGAGATGAATTACCGCAGCGTGCCGGAAATTCTGGAGGTCGCGAACGCGGCGATCGCGGCCAATGTTCAGCAGTTTCGCAAGCACTTGAGCGCAACGCGCGAATCAAACACCGTGAAGCCTGCGCTTGTGGCGCTCAATGATGGCGCCGAGCAAGCGCAATTCGTCGCGCAACGCATACTCGAATTGCGGGATGAAAATGTCGATTTGCGCCAAATTGCCGTGCTTTATCGCGCGCATTATCACGCCATTGAATTGCAACTGGAGCTTTCACGTCGCGGAATTCCGTATCAAATCACGAGCGGCATTCGATTTTTCGAGCAGGCGCACATCAAAGATGTCACCGCCTTTGTTCGGTTCGTAGCCAATCCGCGGGACGAGGTCGCTTTCAAGCGCATGGTGAAATTGCTCCAAGGCATTGGCAATCGGACTGCGGAAAATCTTTGGCGCGCATGGGAAGACGGCCTGGCTGTAGCCGAGATCGGTAATCCAGCTTCTGAAGCAACGTCAGCGCCGGCCGGGGTCACCGACCCCGGCTACAGCGGCGCCGCCGGACACAACTTTGGCGAACGTCTGCTCGCAATGAACGTGCCGGCCAAATCGAAGAAAGCGTGGGAGCAGCTCGCGCATACGCTTGATGAGATCGCTCCAGGCGGGCAACCAAATCCGCCATCGGAAATGATCACATCGATTGTGGAAGCGATTTACGATGACTACGCGAAGATGAATTTCCCGAACTATGAATTACGGCGCGAAGACCTGGATCAGCTCGCGGTGTTTGCCCGGCAATTCAAGGATGTGCACGAATTTCTTTCGCAATTGGCCCTCATCAGCAATGTCGATGCGGAAGCCGCGCCAAACCAGACGAGCGACAAGGAGGCGGTCAACCTTTCTACGGTGCATCAAGCCAAAGGGCTCGAGTTTCACACTGTCTTCGTGATCTGGTTGACGGACGGAATGTTTCCGAGCAGTCGCTCGCTCGACACGCGCGAGGCGCTCGAAGAAGAGCGGCGTCTGTTTTATGTCGCCATTACGCGCGCGCGCGACGAACTTTACCTCACCTTTCCGCACATGCGGTTAAGTGGAGGTTACGGCGACGTGTTCCAGCGGCCATCGCGTTTTTTGCAGGAGATTCCAAGCGCACTCCTAGAGGACTGGCAGGTACGACGACGCTGAGTTTAAGGCCACAGATGAACACAGATTTTCACAGCTAGGGGATGCTCGAATTCGAACCTCTGAATCTGTGGTTCATCCGTGTTTATCTCTGGCTGAAGGGAATTGATGGATTTATCGCCCGACAAAAAGATTGCAGGCGTGCTCGTGCCGCTGTTTGCGCTGCGGGGAGAGGAGGATTTGGGAATCGGCGATATTGGCGCGTTACGGGAGTTTATCGATTGGGCAGCAGCAATTGGATTGAAGCTTGTCCAGCTTCTGCCCATTAACGAGACGGGAACCGACAACAGCCCATACAATGCTGTCAGCGCCATGGCGATCGAGCCGACGACGCTGCGCCTTGCGCCAAACTCGCCGCAAGATTTAACGCGCGAAGACTTTGATGCTTCCGTGGCCGATGTCGATCTTCCCAGCTTCCGCCTTGGCGAAGTAAAATACCGCCAAGTCAAAAAACTAAAGCGGCGCATGCTGGAAAAGGCGTTTGCGAATTTCTCCGCTCACGCGAGCGAAGAACGGCAGTTGGAATTTCGCGCATTCCGCGAGGAAGAATCCGCATGGCTGCACGATTACGCATTTTTTCGTGTCTTGATGGAGGAGAATGACGATAGCGCCGCGTGGAACCGATGGCCCGCCCAGCATCAATCAATGGAAAAAGCGCACAGTTGGCTGCGCGACCTGCTACAGGAACGACAAGCAGCGGTTGCGGGCCGTCAAAGTTTCTTCTGTTATGTGCAGTGGATTGCGCACCAGCAATGGCGCGCGATCAAATCGTACGCCGAGGAATGTGGCGTGGCGTTAATGGGCGATATTCCATTTGGCGTCAGTTATTACAGCGCCGACGTTTTCGCGCGGCGGGATGAATTCGTGCTCGAGTGGTCTGGCGGCGCACCTCCCGAACCTTACTTCAAAGACGACGCGTTCACGCAAAAATGGGGCCAGAACTGGGGTATTCCGCTCTATCGCTGGGACAGAATGCGCGCAGACAATTTTGTGTGGTGGCGCGAGCGGGTGCGCGCTGTCCGGCATATCTTTCATCTATTTCGGATCGATCATGTCCTCGGGTTCTATCGCATCTATGCCTTCCCGTGGCGGCCGCGGAAGAACAACCAATTTCTTCCGCTCGATCAGCATCAAATGCTGGAACGAACCGGCGGTCGCGCTCCGCATTTCGTTCCACATGACGACGACACCCTCGAGAATCGCGAGGCGAATAAACGTGACGGCGAAGAATACCTGCGCGTTGTGCTGGAAGAGGCTGGCGGCACACGCGTAATTGGCGAAGACCTCGGCGTTGTGCCCGATTACGTGCGGCCCGACCTGCGGTCGCTCGGCATTGCCGGGTTCAAGGTTCCGCAATGGGAGGTGTATGAAGGACAAATCACGCCGGGAGAAAAATACGAGCGGCTCTCCGTTGCGACTTATACAACACACGATCACAAACCGATCCGCGCCTTATGGGAAGAGGCTTTCGAGCGGCCGACGGCTACGTCTGACCAATCGAGATTCGATTTGGCGAAGATCGCTGGTTTTGCCGGCCTCGATCCGAACCTTAACAAGATCGATTTTGAAAAAGATTTTTATCCGGCAATTATGGAAGCGCTTTTCAAAAGCAACGCCTGGATTGCCGTCGTCATGATCACCGATTTGCTGGCGCGCAAATACCGCTTCAATATCCCAGGTACCCCCGCAAACTTGAATTGGACGCGGCGAATGCAGCGCTCGATCCGCCAGCTGAGTTCCAGCCGTAAAGAGCGAAGTCGAGTGCGGCTGATCCATCAGCTACTGGTAAAAACAGGTCGCATTTGAAACTTGGGATAAAGGCGGTCTGTCGTCAGCTCCATGTTGGAGAGGCGGCTCCCTGCTCGCGAATGCCTTCGGAGTCCTCGACTGCGAGGTGGGTCCGCGCGTGCGCGTGAGAACACGCGCCACTACAGCACCGCAGCGTGCACGATTCCGCTTAAGCGCTCTTTTCGATGGGAGCGCCGACTTTGTTGCCCCATTCCGTCCAGGAACCATCGTAATTGCGGACGTTATTCAGTCCCAGCAGATAGGTGAGCACGAACCAGGTGTGACTCGAGCGTTCGCCGATCCGGCAATAAACTATTGTATCCTTTTCGGGACCCGCTCCGCATTGATCGAAATAGATTTTTGCCAATTCCGACGCTGACTTGAACGTGGCGTCATCATTGGTGGCGGTTTTCCAAGGCATACTCTTTGCGCCCGGAATATGGCCGCCACGCAGCACGCCTTCCTGCGGGTATTCCGGCATGTGCGTGATCTCACCCCTGTATTCGCCGGGCGAGCGCACGTCAATCAGCGGCTTACCGCTCTTGCTTTGCGCCAGCGCTTCGTCGAAAAATGCGCGAATCTCCTTGTCGAATCGTTTCTTCGGCACCGGATAATTTGTCTTTTCATATTTCGGGACTTCGCGCGTCATGGGACGGCCTTCGGCTTTCCATTTGTCGCGGCCACCATTGAGAATTTTCGCCTTCTCGTGTCCGAACAGCCGGAACGCCCAGAGAGCGTAGCAAGCCCACCAGTTAGCCTTATCACCATAAAAAATGCACGTCGTCTCTGGCGTGATGCCGTTACGACTGCAAAGCTCCGCGAATTTTTCCGGTGAAATATAATCGCGGATCACCGGGTCTTGCAGATCGGCGCGCCAATCGATGTGCACTGCGCCGGGAATGTGCCCGGTGTCGTAAAGGAGTACATCTTCATTCGACTCGACGATCCGGATCCCGTCGTCGCTAAGATGTTTCTCGAGCCAATCAGTTTCGACGAGTGCCTCTGGCTGCGCGTATTGTGTAGGGTAAGTGGCCATAGAACGAGAAATTTCGGGCTGCTATCCTGCACGAGCAAGAGATTTTACTTTTGCGGCAGCGTCACGAGCGAACGTTGCCGATTCTAGCGTATGTCGCCCGGCAGCCGCGGCGACGCGAGTAACTGCCCAAATTCGCGCCAGCGCTGCTCCGGTTGTTCCGCCGTGCCACCGCGTTTTTCGATGTAACTTCGCACCATGTCTTCGCCAAGGTTGTAGTTAATGACATAACTGCGGTATTTCTCGATGAATTTTGTCCCTTGTTTCGCCCGCTTCTCATCCATGAGCGCGTATTTTTGTAACCAGGTCGCAGCCGCGTTCGCGTTCATGCCGCCGTTCACGTACTGCCGGGCCGCTTCGTTCGTGGCATAAGCGAGTTTCTTCACCAAGTCCTGCACGGCGTAAAATTCCTCCGCCCGTGATGGGTCAATTCCCGCGGCCGGCCAGAGCACTTCTTTTTCGAACGCTAGCCGCTCCGCTTTCGTAAATACAACCTCTCTGCCGAAGTTCGCAGTGCCTTCGGCAATGAGTGATTGGGGTGAGAAGAGAGGATACACCGAGAACTCAACCCAACCCCGATCCCGGACGAGATTTTTCTCAAGCAACGCGTTGTAGACATGATGGCCTGGGTACCCCTCATGCGCAGCTAGATCAATCGCCCGATCGATATAGGCCGGCAGGTCAGTATTCACTTGGATGACACTGCGATAATGTCCTTTGTACCAATTGTAACCGCCCCAAGGTTTATCGGTGACGTATTCGACGGTAAAATTTTCGTTGGGCGGCAACTTGATGTGCGCGACTGTGCGTTCGCGACACGCCTTGATCGCGAGCTGAAACACCGTATCCAGCTTGTCTTTAGGAATCACGAACGCTCGCCGCCAATTCTCGTAACGCTGCAAGAGCGATCCCTCACCGGGAAGCTTCGGCTCAAGCCTGGCGAGGATTTCCTGGAAGTGTGTTTCCGAAAACGTAGGTGCAATTGCGTCGTAAAGAGCCTGCGATTCTTCGTCGAACTTCAAACGTTCGCCCTTCAACATGTGCACTCGTGCCTGCAACGCGGATAATTGCTTTGTCAAGTACGCGCCTCGCAATCGCTCCATCTCGTCCGTCGGCTTTGAAATCTTCGCCAGCGTGTCAGTTAATTGTTTCGCCTCGGTCGCGATCGCGTCGAGCGGCTTCCTCTCCGTGTCCGCGTGCTTTTTCCATTCCGCCGGACCGTAATACGCATCGACGTAATCCGGATCGTGTTCTCCCATCGCGAGCACGAGCTTCACATACCGCTCTGCGATTCCATTTAGGTCATCAGCGCGCGCACTGAAGGTGACAAACAGAAAAGTAAGAGCAAGCAATGCCTTCACGGATTACCGCAAAATCGAACCAACTGGGTAAAGCACGCCATCTTTCATTACACTGTCGATATCAGAGGCGTGTGCTATGTCGTCCAATGGCTTCGAATTCAGAATGACAAGATCCGCAAAATAGCCGTTTTCGATTTTGCCGATGCGTGCGCCGGTATCGCCCCCGAAAAGTTTCGCCGCGTTCGCGGTGGCAGATTGAAGAATTTGCATCGGCGTTAGCCCAGCTTCTTTCATAAGCTGAAATTCGCGGAAGAGCGCGGGCCCGTGAATTGTGCCGATATTTCCTGCATCGGTTCCTGCGGCAATCGTCACCCCGGCGTCTTCCAATTTCTTCAAATTCGGCAGCGCGACTTCATAAGTTTTGTTGATCTTATCGAGAGCGGCTTTCGGATCAGCCAACGCATCCTTGATTCTTTGCGGCAATTTGTCTTGCGGAATTTTGGTGACATCCAGTGACGCGATCACTTCGGGATTGCCCCACTTTTGTTCCTCCGGCGTGAGATTCAATTGATGCGAAAAGGTCCGCCCTTAACGTTCGAAGACTACGAGGGTCGGGCATAAAATCGTATGTCGATCTTTCAGTAACTTCACGAACGCGTCGTCGACCGGTTTGTCGATCACGCTGTGCACCAGCACATCGGCGCCTTCCTCAATCGCGGCGCGCGCGGTTTCGAGCTCGGTTGCATGAACTGCGACGCGCAATTTGCGCGCGTGACTTTCTTCAACAGTGGCGCGGACGATCGGGCGAAAACTATCGACCGGATGATCTTTGTCGACGATGTACCAGATCTTCACCAAGTCCGGTTTTTGCGCCGCGAGTTTCCGCACGAACTCGCGCGCTTGATCGGGAGTATCGATCTTTACAATCGGCGGATCGCCGAGATCGAGTTTCTCGCGGGATACACTTGAAATTAACGGCCCGGCCACAGCGACCCGCGGCGCTTTCGCAGTCGCGTTTGCGAGATTTCGGACTTCGAAATTCCAGAATGGCCCGCCGACATCTACGACCGATGTGATCCCGCTACGCAGATAACGCGCGAAGACATCGTTCAGGTGACTTTTCACCCACGCGACTTCGTCTTTGTACGGGCGGACACTGTTTAGATCGGCACCGTCCGGGCGCGTGAACAGGTCTCCAGACTGAAAGAAGTGAATATGTGTATCGATGTAGCCCGGCAAAATGAATTTGCCGGCACAATCAATTTGTTTCCCGAGCGCCGCCGCGCTCTGCTTCCCCATGGTGACGTTTTCAATCTTGTCGCCATTGATAACCACAGTCGCGTTCGGCATCATCTTGCCGTCGGCCGGGTTGATCACGGTCCCGCCGACAAGCGCG
>QHNF01000042.1:7628-7825 GCA_003218345.1 Verrucomicrobiota bacterium
GCCGGCAGCTTGCCAGCAACATTCTGGTGCGTTTTCACAGACTGACGAATAGACATCTCGGCAAGCCGCCGAGATGAACAGGCTGGCAGCCTGTGCTCCCCGGACGCAACAGTTGCGCCCGCCTGACTTCAACGGGAGCTTTCGAGTTCGTGAAAATTCTCCTCGTGATTAATCTCGCCCTGACGACGTCACTGCTC
>QHNF01000043.1:0-5838 GCA_003218345.1 Verrucomicrobiota bacterium
TCACTCCGCTTGTCTACAGCGGTTCCGAGGCGCAAAAGAAAAAATATCTGCCCGGCCTTTGTGACGGCACGCTCATCGGCGGCAACGCCATGAGCGAACCGAATAGCGGCTCTGACGCATTCAGCCTCGCCACCACGGCCGTCAAGAAAGGCTCCAATTATATCCTCAATGGGAGCAAAATCTTCGTCACCAACGGCCCCATCGCCGACCTGCTTATGGTGTTTGCCACGCTGGACAAAGCGCGCGGCCCGAACGGAATCAGCGCCTTTCTTGTCGAGAAAGATTCGCCGGGAATGAACGTCGCGCGCAAGCTCGACAAAATGGGACTACGCACGTCGCCGATGGCCGAAGTTTTCTTTGAAAACTGCGAGGTGCCAGAAGAAAACCTTCTCGGCAAGGAAGGCACGGGCGCTTCTCAGTTTACCTGGGCGATGACCTGGGAACGCGGCTGCATTCTAGCCAGCGCGGTCGGGTCAATGCAACGGTCGCTCGAGAGGTGCATCCGTTACGCGAAGGAGCGAAGACAATTCGGGCAGCCGATCGGCAAGTTCCAGCTAGTGGCCAGCAAAATCGTCGATATGAAACTACGCGTCGAGAGCGCGCGGCATATGCTCTACCATTGTGCGTGGTTGCGAGGTCAGGGCAAGAGCGCGTATCTCGAGGCCGCGATGACCAAGCTGCATATTAGCGACTGCTGGGTCAAATGCTGCGAGGACGCGATCCAGATCCACGGCGGCTATGGGTACATGACCGAGTACGAGCTCGAGCGCGAATTACGCGATGCGATCGGCAGCAGGCTGTACTCGGGTACAAGTGAAATGCAGCGCAATATCATCGCGTCGCTGCTACTGTGACTGGGATGCCGGTCAATCGATGAAGATTGTAGTTCCGTTCAAGAGCGTGGCCGACCCCAACGACGCCACCGTTGCCGGCGCAGCTGCTTCGGCACCCAAGTCGCTGATCAACCCGTTCGACGAAATCGCGATCGAGGAGGCGTTACGGATTCGCGAACGCGGCGATGCCGCGGAGATTGTGGGCGTCACGATCGGAGCGCCAGCGGTCGACGAACAAATCCGCGCCGCGCTGGCGATGGGCGTCGATCGCGCCATTCGTATCGACGACTCCCGCGCGCTCGATCCGTACGCGGTCGCGCGTATTCTCCGTGCGCTGATTGAGAAGGAAACGCCGCACGTTGTCATCATGGGAAAGCAAGCCGTGGACGACGATTCGAACCAAGTCGGACAGATGCTGGCCGCCTTGTTGCATTGGCCACAGGCGACGTTCGTCTCGAAGATCGAGTTCCTGGAAAACAAGAGGCGCGCTCGCTGCACGCGTGAGACCGATGGCGGTCTCGAGGTCGTCGCAATTGAGCTGCCTGCTATAATTACTACCGATCTTCGCCTCAATGAACCGCGTTACGTCTCCCTGCCCGGCTTGATGAGAGCGCGCCGCAAACCAATTGAGATCCTAACCTGCGATGAACTGAGAGTGGCGGTGCGGCCTCTTACGACTGTGCTCTCCATAGCGAGTCCGCCTAAGCGCGCCGCTGGCACACGCGTCGATTCAGTCGAGGAATTGATCGCCAAGTTGAAGCAAGAGGCGAAGGTGCTTTGATAACGCGGTGAATGCCCGTTAGACAGCGCGCCATCAACGCATGGTAGAGACCCTCGTACTGATTGAACACGATCGCCATTGCGTGAAGCGCCCATCGTTGCACGGGATCACGCTTGCGCGACAACTTGGCGGTGAGTACGCGCTACTCGTCCTCGGCCAAGGATTGGACGAGATCGCCGCGTCTTTGGTTTCTTACGGCGCGTCCGCTGTGGTTGTGGCCGACGATCCCGCCTTAACGGAACCATTGGCCGACCGTTATGCGACAGTAATTGCGGAAGCGGCACGCAAGCGTGACTCAAGGACGGTCCTCGGTACTTCCTCGACGTTCAGCAAAGACGTCCTGCCGCGCGCCGCCGCGCTGCTTGATGTCCCGATGGTGACCGACGTCCTCGCAATAGA
The DNA here is from genome assembly GCA_003218345.1 of Verrucomicrobiota bacterium. Classification (GTDB taxonomy): domain Bacteria; phylum Verrucomicrobiota; class Verrucomicrobiia; order Chthoniobacterales; family UBA10450; genus Udaeobacter. Next base: position 2,014 of record QHNF01000043.1, read on the forward strand.
AGAAAAGAACGGCTCTACTTCGTACCGACGGCCTGTAAACGCGGGCAGCATGTTGGCGACAGTAAAACTAGAGACCGACCGCCGTGTGCTCACGGCGCGCGCAACTGCGTTCGAGGCTCCTGCGGCAGACGCCGCGGCTTGTCCCATCGAGCGATTCGAGTTTGACGTTGCCTCGCTTCCGAACGGGATGGAATTCATCTCCCGTGACCAACGTATATCCGGCCGGCCTGACCTAACCGAAGCCGCCGTCGTTGTATGTGGTGGCCGGCCGCTGAAGGACAAGGAAACCTTCGAACGACTCGTTGGCGGATTGGCTGATGGGTTAGGCGGCGCGGTCGGTGCGACCCGGGCGGCGGTGGACGCGGGCATGGCCCCTAACGACTATCAAGTGGGGCAGACTGGCAAAGTGATCGCGCCGCAGTTATATATCGGCATTGGCATCTCCGGCGCGATCCAGCATCTGGCCGGTATCAAAGACTCGCGGGTCATCGTCGCGATTAACAAAGACCCAGACGCGCCAATTTTTCAGGTGGCCACAATCGGCGACCTACATCAAATAGTCCCACAATTTATCGACGCGCTCCGCCGAGGCTAGGAGACGGCTTAAAAGGTTCTTCCATGTTCTCACTTAGCGAAGCGAAATACCTTCGATCAATTTTCGGCTGTACACAGCCTGAAATCCTCAGAGAACGTTCGGTCCGCTCCAACCTGACAGGTTTTTGGACAGTTTGTAAGCCATGAATGACGCCACTCGCGAAGTCTTCGGCAATATCGCGCCCTGGATGCAGGTCGTCTTCTTCGGCATCATGGCATTGAGCATCGGCTGGCCCGTATGGCAAGTCTGGACGCGAGCGCGGCTTTGGCGGAAAGGTCAGAGGGACGGGTTTGAGCGTAGCTGGAGGGTGCGAATCCAACGGCTCATTATTTACGCGTTGGCGCAGAAACGTGTTCATCGCAAATCATTAGGCGCTTTGCTCCATTTGCTGCTCTTCAGCGGATTCGTTGTCCTAACGATTGGCACGACACTGTTGGCGATCGCTCACGACGGCCCGTACGACTTTCACCACGGCTGGTACTATCTGATTTACGAGCTGACGATGGACGTCTTCGGCGTCGCATTCATCATTGGTTGTCTTCTGGCCATGTATCGTCGAGCCTTCCACCGGAAGCCGAGTCTTGGCCACAATAAGAGTGATTGGTGGCTACTAGGATTACTTCTCTCGTTAGGTGTTACCGGCTTTGCGGTGGAAGCACTGCGCATGCATTACACCCACGTGCAACCGTGGCTCGCGCATTGGTCAACCGTCGGCTGGTTGATCGACACAACGCTATTGCGGGGACTCGACATCGGGACCGCCCGAACGTTGCACCTGGCGGCTTGGTGGTTACATGCGATTCTGGTCGCGGCTTTCTTTGCCACTATCCCGGTAAGCCGTTTCCTTCACGTGATCACCGGCCCGGCTAACATCGCCGGACGACCCGAACGGCCAATGGGCGCGCTCATTCCCCTAACGATAGAAGAAGTGGAACGGACGGGCCGCACTGGTGTAAACACCATATTTAATTTTACTCGTCAACAACTGCTCAGCCTCGATGCCTGCATGGAGTGCGGTCGTTGCGAAGATGCATGTCCTGCGACCGCAAGCAACAAACCTCTTTCGCCCAAAGCTGTCGTCATTGATTTGCGTGGTCTGATGTCGCGCGGCGGCGGCGATGTGCACACAGCGATCCGTGATGAAACGCTTTGGGCCTGCACAATGTGCCAGGCGTGCGTCGAAGAGTGTCCCGTGTTGATCGGGCATGTCGATTTGATTAGCGATATGCGACGAGACTTGATCGGCGAAGGCAAACTCTCCGGCCCGCCTACTAAGGCGCTGCAACAAATCAGTAACCAATCAAACCCCTACGGCCGACCTAACTCCGAGCGGCTGGTTTGGGCGGAAGGCCTCGACGTTCTGACGGTCGACGTGAATCCTGGTTTCGAATATCTGCTCTGGGTCGGCTGCGCCGCGTCCTTCGATCCGCGTGCGCAGAAAGTCGCGCGTGCGACAGCACAGTTATTCAAGGAAGCCAAAGTAAATTTCGCGGTGCTTGGCGCGAAGGAAAGCTGTACCGGCGATCCCGCGCGTAGAATCGGCGATGAGTTTCTTTACCAACAGCTCGCGCAGGCCAATGTCGAGACGCTTACCCGCCACAAGGCGAAGAAGATCGTGACACCGTGTCCGCATTGTTATAACACACTGAAGAATGAATATCCGCAGTTCGGCGGCCAGTACGAAGTGCAACATCACTCCCAGCTGCTCGCACAATTGATCGGGGCCGGACGCTTGAGCAACGGCACCAGTACCGGCGAGCCGGTCACCTTGCATGACCCGTGTTACTTGGCTCGTGTCAACCGGGAAGTCGATGCGACACGTACGGTGATTGGTGCTGCTACGGACGCCCAGTTTCGCGAAATGCCTCGTCACGGAAAAAAAACTTTCTGTTGCGGTGCAGGCGGGGGTCGGATGTGGTTCGATGAATCACCCGCGCAGCGCGTCTCCTGTCTGCGTGCGCAGGAGGCGCTCGCTACTGGCGCACGCACGCTTGCGACGGCCTGTCCGTTTTGCTTGAACATGATGACCGACGGCATGGCGGGCACGCAGGGAGGGGAAAAAACAAAGGTGCTCGACATCGCGGAGTTGCTACTCAGCCGCCAGAACGCCAAGTAGCGCAGGATTATGGTCTTTGCCGTCGAAAGCTAAATCCGAGTCTTAGATCATTTGGTAGAGCATTGCTTGCTTCAAACCGGATCGACTTGGCCGCGCATTGCCCCACTTGGCGTAGATCCTCGCCGATTTGGATCAACACAGGGTCGCAATCGTGGCAACGTCACACAAGGGATCGACACGAACCACGATTCGCCCACTGGTCGGCTGCAGATGCACTGTTAATGGCTGTGGCCGAATTCTAGAGAAGTTTGACTGGCGAACGCGCGATGATCTTTATGCGGCCGGATTTCGTAAACCTGAAGGGGAAAACCAGACCGGTTAATTGTTTTCTCCTCGAAGCTCGCCCGGCAAGTTTCCTAAGTCATGAGTCATAAGATACTGTAAGAAGACCGCGGCTTCTTTCTTCATTTGCTGAAACCCCTCCGCATACTCCTCGTCAGTTAGTAACTTGGCAGGCTTTGTCTTTAGCTTTGCCATGAGTTGTGTTCGAAACTGGTGCATCATTAGATCAATCTGCTCTTCTGAAGCTCCCATACTCTCAAGGGAATAGCGCGCAATCGTCTCTAGCAAATCGTCTTCGGTTTTCATAGCTCCGAGCCGTAAATTTGCAGGGATACCTCAAGGCGCCAAGCGAATAATTTAGACTTCGACTTCAAAGTCACTAGCGCTTTGAGTACCCATGTTTGGAACTTCTCTCTACATTAGCTTGGGTTTCCGTGGTTGAATTCTTCGTTGCCACTAATTTAGCTACAAAAAGTACGAGTGGAGGATACAGGTTTCCTAATTCCACTCATTTTCCTTCGGTCTAGGGAAGGATTAACATTCGGACATGTCAGCAAGTGCCATTTGACGCAGCAACTGGCCCGATGAGCTCGCCGATAGTCGCATTGTCGTTGCGGAGTTTCCGCGGTTCCGCACCCCGACCGGAATCGGTCCAGAACGATTCGATGATTTGTGCTCGAATACGTTTGCAGCCGCGATCTCTTTTGTTCCGGTGCTGCGGAATACTACTCTCCGCACGCCGTTAATTGATGGTGGGGTGAACCGCACATGCCAATCATTCCGGCCGGGTGGAGGGCGATGAAGATAGAATTTCCGCGTTGTGCAGCGAGTT
>QHNF01000043.1:5850-12930 GCA_003218345.1 Verrucomicrobiota bacterium
GTAATTTTTCGTTCCTTCACGCGCAAATGCTAACACAACGCGTCCTTTTATGGTACCAATCTGCTACCGATTTTGAAAGCACGAAAGTACACGTTCATACAGCATTTGCCTGGGAAATAGCTATTTGCACCGTTAGCTCAATTGGCAGAGCAAGTGACTCTTAAATTGAGATTAGGCGGTTTTGCTCATTTAGACTCGAGGCTACTCAACTCGATAAATGAAGCAGGCTGACCGCGTTGCGACGTGCGCGCGACCCAAATGGCTTCGACTCAATTATGCCGAAATGTGCTCAATCTAACGATTTCGGTAGCAAAAACGGGTAGCAAAAAAAACGACTGAGCGGGAGGTAGAGCGCCTCAATGGCATTGCTGCCTAACGAGTATTCTCATTTGATCTGATTTGATCTGACGCGCGTTTTCATAGGTAAAATTGCCGGGCTTGTGTTCCGACTTAATCCCTCATGATCTGACAAAATCCTCCTTGCCGGATAAAATAGCCGGACAACGACTGCGGCAGGTCGAGCACCTCAACTCGGGTGATTTACTGATCGATCTTTCGGCTTGCGGGGCCAGCGCGTTCGGTAGTAAAAGAGTCGGCCGAGAACTGACTCAGAATGGACGACGCCACTGTTATCCGCTGGCTTCGGGTTCGAATCCCGTAGGCTCCATTTTCCTTTTTGCACAGCGCCGCAGCGTCGCCAGCGCTGCAGGTTTCGCGCTGATGACCCCGGGTCTATCGCGACTCACGGCCGAGGTAACAACAGCGTTACTTTTGCAATACAGCGCGCAGCGTGAATCGCTGCGATTCTACCGGCGTGAAAACAACAATCGATCGTACAGCAAATGGCTCTAGTAGGGATGAGAATCGCCCTCTAGAGGATAACTTGGAGAACAGAAAACCCCGGAAACGATTCATCAGCCGTCGTTCTTTCTTGAGTAAAACGATCGCTCTGGGAGCAGGAACCGTCGGCGCAGGAATGTTGAGCAGTATCCGAGCCGCAGAGGCAAGTTCCAGTCTTTCACCGGGAGACGCGGCACTCCTTCGTTTCCCAGCGGCTCTGGAAATACTCGAGGCCGACTTTTGGATTCAATACAACGAACTCGGCGGCATCCACGACGACGAAGTCCCAAGCGGCAGAGGCAATCCCGCCTATACCGAGGCCTTGGAGGTTATTGAGGATGAAATGAGAGACTACATCCATGACAACACCGATGATGAGATCACTCATCACCAGTTCCTCAACGCGTACCTGTTCTCCAGGGGAGCGCCGCGTGCAAATCTGAACGCGTTCCGCACTCTGATGGGTAGCACCGCGACGGGAGTCAATCGAGCCCTGATCGGACATCGGCTCACCAACCTGACGCAACTCACGATTGATAACAGTTGGTGGACGCGCTACCGCGACGACAGCCATAACCCGGATCTTAATCCAAACCATGTCTTCCCGCAGGCGGTGCCGACTCTGGCCGTAAATCGGCACACGGCTATTCCGCGAACCGATGCCGATACAAGCAATCCCAATTTCCTACAGGCGATTGCGAATACTGCTGCATTCCACTTCCCCACCATCGAACAAGGTGGCACCAGCCTTTACGCAGCACTGGCGCAAAGGGCCACCGATGTGGAAGTGCTGCGTGTCCTGATGAGCATCGGTCCTACTGAGACCATGCACTTCCAAACCTGGTCGGATGTCGCGGGTAATGCCCCTCCTCTGCAGGCCATCGATCCGGTAACGGGCGTTTTCGTGAAGTTCCCCGATTTGGAGGTGGAAAACGAGCTCTTCGACAAGGCCCTGATCATGCCAGAGCCATGTCCGTTCCTAAGTGCAAGCCTTCCCATTGTTTCGATCATTCGACCAACCAAGACGGAAGGTGTTGCCATGGCGACACTGCAGTTCCTAAGAAACATGGGTCTTTTCATCGGCCAATCGCAAGCGTTTTTCGCGTATATGACCCAACTGGCACAAGAAGCCGACGCTGCCACACGCGGTTTTTGAGAGATACCCGCCGACTCAACACGTCCGAATCGAAGGTAAGGGTTCGAACCCCTGCCTTCGCACTCCGAATAGGCAGATTCAATTACCAGGCTGAGTAATAACGGCGGGTCCTTCCTCGGGGTTGCGCTTGCGGCGGGTTGGTTCAACTGTCGTCGTTTTCTAGATGAAATGTCCGCTCAGTGCTCACCAAGACGGCTGCTGACACGAGGGAAAATGCCAAAAAGTCTTGTCCATCGAAAAACGGCGGCCGCTCTTGACCGTGCCCGAGAGCAAATCGTTTCCAACGCGAAACGCACAGTCGGGGAACTCGCCGCAGCAGAGCGACGTTTGCTTTCCATACGCAACGAGATTCTCGGTCGCGCCTGGCAGCTCGGGAAGCTGCTCCCCGCCATAAAGGAACGGGTGGGACACGGTCGTGGATGGAGCGCCTTTATTCTATGAGTTTAATCAACATAATCGAAATATGTACGGCAGCGGTGCCGCAAAAGCTCTGCCTCGCCGTTAACTTTATCTACTGGTTAGGTGCCGTCGGCGAGAATAGTGTCAAGCGCTGCGAAGGCTGCCCGGCAGACTCCCTGCTGCGAATCGTACTCTGGGGCATACGAGGCGAGGGTGGCGGCTCCGAGCGGGACTCGGGCGCGAATCGCCGCAATCGCCGAGGTCAGCTGTTCGACCGACAGGCCGCCGGGCACTGGCAACGAGTTGGCGTTGCCCACGACGGCTGGGTCCAGCACGTCGAGATCCAAGTGAAGGTAACCGAGCGCATCCTTTAACAGCGATCGGGTCAAGAGCTCCGGAAGGCGGGCGGGGATCTGAGCGGTTGACACCGACGTGATCCCCGATCCGGCAATCAGCGCTGCCTCCGGCGGATCGAGGTCGCGCGTTCCCAGCAAAAAGGTGGCCTCGGGTTGCACGGGGCAATACCCGGGTACCGTTGAGCTGAGCTGGTGCCAACACAGGCCCAAGGCGGTGGCGAGCCCAGTGCCATCCAAAAAGCCAGTCGCGGTGGTGTCTGGGGTATTGCAGTCCCCGTGAGCGTCGAACCAGAAAATGGCCCGAGGCGCCGGCGTCAGCCCACTAAGGGTCCCGACCGCCGAGTTGCAATTCCCAGCCAGGACCACCGGGAACCGACCGGCAGCGCGGACGGTGCGTACCGCGACGGCGATGCGACGCATGAGCTCAAAGGCAGTGCCAATCTCCGCCGGCGGCTGATCAGGATCAGCCTCAATCACCTGAATGTCTGCAACCGAGTGTCCCCGAGCCTGGAGGTGCGTAGTAAGTCCAGCCTGGAGCAAATGCTCAGGACCGGCGCCACTGCGCCAGCAACGGCGGGCGGTATCGTAGGGAACGAGAAGAAGCTGAATATCCATTCTTGATGCAACTCACCTTGCTACATTACCGCGCGACGAAGGACTTCCGGAGACAGATTCGCACCCGTGACCAATAGAACAACGTTGGCATTGGCGTGAGCGGATGGATCCTGAAGGAACGCTGCCGTCGCCGCCGCACCGGCGGCTTCCGCAACCACGTGTTCGTCGAGCAGAAGAAGGCGGATGGCGTCGAGCAGTTCTCGCTCCGAAACCAAACGCACTTCATCCACCAATTCTCGGATCGCGATTACATTCGCCTCGCGCGGATGGAGTGACGCCAGACCGTCAGCAATCGTGTCGCACGAATCTGTGACGACGACACGTCCTTGTTGCCACGATTGCACATAGGCGGGAGCCCGTTTCGCCTGAACACCAACGACGCGAACGCCCGGGTGACGACGCTTAGCTTCAACGGCAACACCGCGGATCAGCGCGGTATCACCCATTGGGACAAAAATGACGTCGGGCGCTGGTATCTCGTCCAGGATTTCACTGGCGATTGTGGCCGTGCCGGCGGGAACGAGTGGGTCGCTGGCATCATCGAGAAAATAATGGCCGTGCTCGCGTGCGAATTCTGCGGCGCCTTCACTGGCAGCGGTTTGACCCAACGCGCCTCGCTCCACGACGTTCGCGCCTAGGGCGACAATTCGCGCACGCTTTACCGGGTTCGGATTTTCCGGAAGAAAAATCGTGGCGCCGATCTTCGCAATACGCGCGGCGTAGGCAACCGCGGCACCGTGGTTACCGGTACTAGCCGCGACAACTCCTGGCAGCATGCGCTGTGCCGCACTTGTGAGCAAAGCATTAAGCGCTCCGCGCAGCTTGAACGAGCCGGTTGGCAGATCGCTCTCAATTTTCAAATAAACCCGTGCGTCTGAGAGCCGCGCGAGTGATTCCGCCGATGCGAGTCGCGTGGGCCGAAGATATCGCCCCAACAATGCGCGCGCTTGTTCGACGTCCTTCGCGCTCGCAATCATCGGCGGTTCTTTCCTTATATCGCTTTGTAAGTACGGGCAAACTCGTCTGCGAAATCCTCAAACCCAGTGGCAAGGCATTAGCTCTTTCCTGGTTCGCGTGCTAAGCGCCTCGACATAGCCCGGCGGCTACAACATTCACTCCGAAGCTGCACACGATAGTCATGACTAACGATACGATTGCGATTTTCATGGCTCCGAGACGTTTACGGAATGATTTTGTTGGTGCGCAGTCGCGCGAAGAAGTGGGCGAACATGTCTTCTGTATCGATGCAGTCGTGAAACCCAGCTTGACACGCGACTGGGCTTGCTTGGTCTGGTAGCGTTTCGGCAGCAGTTGGTGCGTAAACAATCCTAAGTTTCGCGCGTCATTGTGGGAGCTTTACTCATTGTTCAGGGCCGTTTGCGGTGCAGCCTTGCTCATTTCAAGCTGAGCGCTCACTTTCTGTAAACCCGCAGTAAGCGCCTCAATTTGCTTTTGCAGACGCACAATTGTCGCTCCCTGCTCCTCCACTGTGCGATGCTCTTTGAGAAACTCGTTGAGTAACATCGCGTTTACTGCTTCATAGCGCACAGAACTGACTTTTCCCTCCTCGTCGCGAACTACTAGATCGGGATTCACCTTCTCGACATCCTCAGCCACCAGGCCAAATTGCGGAGTCCGCTCCGCATCAATTTCTTTTTTGTAGCGAAACGTGACCGGTTTCAGCGACAGGATCGCTTCGCTCGCTTTGTCCATTGGTCTAATGGCTTCTTTAAAGCGGACGGACGAAGTCAGAGTGCCGAGCTGACCATTCGGGCCGATGACTACGGGTATTCCGTTCGCAACCGTGACTCCCCGAATACCAGCAATAAAAATGGCCGTCTGCACACCGCGGGTGCCGATACGGATCTGGCCAGATTCACCCGCAACCCCTTGATTGCCGATATCAATGTTGTTATCGCCCGTCGTAAGATTTAAACCGGCATCGACGCCAAGCGCGTTGTTGCGGCTGCCCGTCGTGTTGTTGGAGAGCGCGCCGCCACCGTTTGCCGTGTTGCCGTTGCCGGTCACATTGCCTAAGAGCGCAGACGCACCCGTGGCCGTGTTGTTGTTGCCGGTAGAGGGACTACACTCGCCACCGGCACAGCCAAACAGCGCTCCGAAGCCAGTGGCCGTGTTGTTATTACCGGTTGTGTTGAAAAAGAGAGCTGTGCCTCCGCTGGCCGTGTTGTTGATGCCGCTTCTATTGTTAGCGAGCGCAAGATCCCCATTGGCCGTGTTGTTGTCGCCGCTGGTATTACTTCCGAGCGCAATGCCCCCGGTGGCCGTGTTGTTATCGCCGGTCGTATTCAAACTCATCGCAAAATTCCCAGTGGCCGTGTTGTTGATGCCAATTGTGTTGAAAAAGAGCGCACTATCACCGGTCGCCGTGTTGAGGCCGCCGGTTGTGTTGTGAAAGAGCGCCAAACGCCCGGTGGCCGTGTTGTCGCTGCCGGTTCTGTTGTTACGAAGCGCCGAACTCCCGATGGCCGTGTTGGCGGAGCCGAATGTGTTGTTAAAGAGCGCTTGAAAACCAATGGCCGTGTTGTCCAAGCCGGTACTGAGGCTGAAAAGCGCATCTTGACCCTCCGCCGTGTTATTGTTCGGGTACCCGCCGTCCGGCGGTGGATCAACGCCCAATACCGTGGCGGAAAGCGCAAAGCCGGTGAGCGAGACTACAAATATGGCAATTAGTTTTTCAAGTTGAATCATCGGATTCATGATTGTTCCCTTCTTTTTACCCGCTGTGTTGATTCTCTGGAATTGCGGGTCGGGAAGAGGCGAAGCTTATCAAAACCAGTCGGCGAGTAACTTACTCGCCGCCGCCGTTACCAATGCCCCACCCCCACTGTCTCGCTGAGGTGAGATCCTCAATCGCCCAAACAGAATAGGAACCTGAACTGTTTACAACCACGTAGACACGTCCGCGAACGGAATCTGCCACGATCCCCTGCGGCGTGTTTCCCGTCCCAAGAGAAAATGTCGCCACGAGCGGGCCTTGCACCTCCCGAAATATCCCCCGAACCTCAATCTTATTCGCAGCCGGGTTGAGCAAGTAGATGTGGCGCAGAGCATTATTGACTCCTATTTGGCTCCCCGGAGTATAGCTCAGTGGAACAGTTTTTGTTACGATGTGATTTCCGGCATTGATGATTTGCAGGTTGTTTCCTGAAATGGCAAACAGTCTCGATTTGTGCGAATCAACCCCCATGACGGTGCCGAAACCGGTCGGTGTCACGGCAAAACTTGTTGGATCCACCTGCTTGGAAACACCGCCAGACTCGACGTAGAGCTTCCCGTTAATTGGATTAACGATGATAGGCCCCATTGTACCCCCGGTCTCAATCGGCCCCGCAATCAAGGCGAATGTGTCGGCATTGAACACAAAGATTGGATCATTTCCTGCGCCACATTGCGCGCCTACCCAGATCCGCCGGAACAAGCCATCGAAGGCAGTTTCTCCGGGACAGAAGCCTACCGTATTGGCAGAAATTTGGGTATTCGTGCTGCCCGAATAGGTCAGCACTTGCCCACCGGTCAGATTCCCCGTCCAGAAATTGTCGTTCTTCAGGTCTACGTTCACGCCGTTGAGGTTGCTTATAGTCGTCAAAACGGTCAAAGTTGTCCCATCAATAACCGTCAGAGTACCTCCTGAAGAAAAGCCAGCAGAAACGTAGACGCGATTTAGAACTCGATTAACTGCGACCTGGCCGGTTG
>QHNF01000449.1 GCA_003218345.1 Verrucomicrobiota bacterium
TGCTGGTGCGCGTGGATTTCAACGTGCCCACCGAAATGCGCAGTGGAAAAATTCGCATCACCGACGACACGCGAATCCGCGAAAGTCTCCCCACGATCAATTACCTTCGGGAGCATGGCGCTAAAACGATTTTGATGTCGCACTTTGGCCGGCCCAAAGGGAAGCGCGTCCAAAAATATTCGCTCCGCCCGATCGGCGATTATTTGCACTCGCTCATTCATCAGCCAGTGATATTCAGTCACGATACGATCGGGGAAGTGCCGGAGAAGATCCTTAACCACATGGAGAACGGCGATGTCGCTTTGCTCCAGAACGTCCGCTTCCAGCCGGAAGAAGAAGCCAATGATCCGGAGTTTGCGAAAGCGCTCGCAAAATTTGGCGATCTCTATGTGGACGATGCATGTGGACGATGCATTTGGCGCCGCGCACCGGGCGCATGCATCTACGGTGGGAATCACAAAATTCGTGCAGAAATCGGCGATGGGTTTTTTGATGGAGAAAGAGCTGAAACACTTGCGGGAAGGGCTTGAGAAACCGGCCAGGCCTTTCGTCGTAATTTTGGGTGGAGCCAAAGTGTCCGATAAGATCGGCGTTTTGAAGGCGCTGATGGAAAAAGCCGACACAATTTTAATTGGTGGCGCCATGGCGAACACATTTCTTAAGGCGCAAGGAATTCCGGTCGGCGCAAGCCGGGTCGAGTCCGACAAGGTCGATCTTGCCCGTGATATTCTCGATCTGGCAAAAAAACGCGGCGTAAAGCTGTTACTTCCGATCGACGCTGTCGAAACGGACGAAATTCGCGCCGGCGCGTCCATGCGAAACACGAGCCGCCTTTCCCCGCACCACGGGATCAGCGAAGGATGGCAGGCAGTCGATATCGGCGCAGCAACGATTGCACTTTACCAGGAGGAAATCGCCAAGGCGGAAACGATTCTCTGGAACGGACCGCTCGGCGTCTTCGAAATTCCGGAATTCGGCGAGGGGACGATTGCAATCGCGGAAGCGCTCGCGCAATCGGGGGCGACAACGATCATCGGCGGTGGCGACTCCGTGACGGCAGTCAAACAGGCCGGGCTCGCCGGCAAAATGACGTTCATCTCCACCGGTGGCGGCGCAGCACTGGAACTGCTCGAAGGTAAAGAATTACCCGGCGTGGCGGCGCTCACTGACAAGGATTGATGGATTATAGGAGTAATGGAGTATTGGCCCATATGTCCGACCTGTCCGCCGTAGCCTCGGCGAAAGCGGACCGGTCCTATTCACCTAACCGACCATGAGAAAAAAAATCGTTGCCGCCAATTGGAAGATGAATATGACGCAGGCCGAGTCGGCGCGATTTGTCGAGTCAATGCTGCTGGACCTGGGTGAGATTATCGATGTGGAAGTGGTGATCGTGCCGCCGTTCACGGCAATTGCGAAGGTGATGGAAGCGCTCGGCAAAGCGCAAAACAACATCAAAGTCGGCGCGCAAAACATGTATTGGGAGAAGAGCGGCGCCTTTACCGGCGAGATCAGCGCAGCGCTTCTGCGCGATTTATTTGTGCATTACGTAGTGCTCGGGCATAGCGAACGCCGCACGTTGTTTGGCGAGAATGACGAAATCGTGAATCGCAAGGTGCGCGCCGCGCTTGATGCGACACTGCGTCCGATCGTTTGCATCGGAGAAACGCTCGAGCAGCGCGATAAAGGCAATGTTGAAAAAATATTATCGATACAATTGCGCGGGAGTT
>QHNF01000450.1 GCA_003218345.1 Verrucomicrobiota bacterium
TGGTGTTCGGCAAGAGGAGAAAACGTTTCGGATCGACAAAATCGAGAATGTTCGCAAACGGATCGTGTTTACCGGAAATATCGGCGCGCCGCAGCGCCACGGTTACCAGCTCGGTTCCACTGGCGATGAGGGCATCGCGCATCAGCTCGTTTGAGGCGAATTTTCCTGTGCCAACCAGCAGACGCGACGTGAACTCGCGATCAGCTATCTTCAATTTCGAGGGCTTGTCAGCCATGGGAAGAACCTCAGAATAACCTAAGTTACTACTCTAGCCCGCCGCCGCTTAT
>QHNF01000451.1 GCA_003218345.1 Verrucomicrobiota bacterium
CCGGCCACGCCATGAGGTCTGCGCCCTGAGGCAGGATATGTTCCAGACTGACGATGTCTTCGTCCGCGATCATTTCGTGTTCCCTGCTTCCGCTTTCGACTCGCGCGCGATTCTCAAGCCTTCTCAAGTAATACCGCGCCAGCTGTCGATTTTCGACAGTTAGAGTTTTGAATTTCGCACGGAACACGCCATCCGCCGGAACTTGACCGGCAAAACGTTTTGCCAGTTTCGCTGCGGTATCGATTTTTTCTTCGCGGACCGCTTGCGCCGCTTCTGGATAAAACCGTTCGATCTCGCTGCTTCCCAATTCTTGGGTTGCTTGGAAGCGCACACTCCAAATCACGAGCAACTCGAGGATTTTTTTCAGCTCGTTCGGCTTCTCCGGATCGAAGGTGTCTAAACACGATAGAAGCAGTGGCTTGTACTGTTCCATCTTTAGCAGCTTCAGGTCAGAGACACATTCTCTGCCACGTGTGCCAACGCGCGACCATACCGGGCTATCGGCATCTAAAATCGCGGCGTAATTGTCTGTCAGCACTCCGTGCTAGCTCAACTGTAAAATCAAGCGCCTGCCGCTCATTTCGAATCGAGCGACGAATATGCTTGTACAATTCCCGCTCTCGCACCAATCCGTTCTTCGATGCCCAAAAATGATGAATAAAGCGTTTGACGATGGCATCCCCGCCGAGCCGTGATACAGCTTTGTTCCAGTGAAATCGGACCTGATCAAAATTCCGTTTACCGGCTTTGCCAAAGACAAAATTTTTCAGCAAATCCGCGATCGCGAGCTCGAGGCCTCGATCGTTTAATGTTTCGAAAATCTGGTACGCGCGGCTATCGTCGCGAACCGTCAAAACCAAAACCTTGACACTTTTCTGTAGAAATTCTTCCCATTCTTGCAGGATCTTATTTTGCTCACGACTGCCGTGCGCAATTCGGCGAATCCGGTCGTTTATGCGAGTCGGGGCCTTTTCGCACGCGCTTCGTCTCCCGCGTGCCCGAACCGTCCCTCGCGACTACATTGCGTTCAAAAAAGTCTGCGTCTTCATCACTTAACTTGAATCGAGCCGTTCTCTCCTTTGTCCATTTGTGACGGCTGTACAGATATTCCTTCTCCACATCAGCCGCCGTCTCTTTCTCCTCGTGCTCGACTAAGTAGTCGCGTATCGCGGCATAAATCATCGTCACTGATGCCAACCGTTGCTGCCCATCGACAACGGCAGGACGGTTCTCATCGTTCGAAATGATGACAATCGACCCCAAAAAATATTCGCGCTCACCGGCATCGCTCTCTGCCATAGCGCTCTCAAAATCATTGAGCAGATCGTTTATCTGCTCAGTCTTCCACGAGTAGGCCCGTTGATTGGGCGGAACTCGCAAAGGCATAGCCAACAACGAGCCAATGCCGATATACGTAAAGGGGGTCTCCGGCGAATACGTCGTTTCCATTTTCTCTACCAGTAGCAAATCTAGGCGCAGTCGAAAACTTTTCGAGTCTCTCCTAAGCCCTCGGAATTAATTAAGCCCTTGTACTTTTTCGTTTTGGTACGAGTTTGGGTTCGACGATGGTTCGGATCCGAGAATCGACCGCTCAAGAGCTCTTCGGTTTTTTTGCCCACGATCTGCGGCTTGGTGATTGCGTTAGCGGAATGTCGCAGCTTCCCGATGGGTGCATCGATATTACGGTCACATCGCCGCCATACAATCTTGGGATCAAATACGGAAAATATTCTGATAAAGAAGATCGAGAAATATATCTGGAGTGGTGTCGAAGTTGGGCGACAGAAATACGACGGGTTTCAAAGAGTCAGGGATCGCTTTTTCTCAATATTGGTTCAGCGCCTTCGCGACCGATGTTGCCGCACGAGCTCGTTATGCAACTGCGAGACATATTTGTTCTCCAAAACGTCATTCACTGGATCAAATCGATTAGCATCGAGGATCGAGAAGGAGAAGTTCGATCGTACGGTCATTTCAAACCGATCAGTTCGAAGCGGTTCCTCAACGACTGTCATGAATACATTTTTCATTTCACCAAGACCGGGCGTGTCGAACTGGACAGGGTTGCTATCGGAGTTCCCTATCAAGACAAAAGTAACATCGCGCGGTGGCGGCATACGCGTGGAAGCGATCTGCGTTGCCGCGGCAACACGTGGTTTATCCCGTACGAAACAATTCAGAATCGCGAGAAAGAGCGACCGCACCCCGCGACTTTTCCGGTCCAGTTAGCAGAATGGTGCATTAAGCTGCACGGTGTTTCGCGCGCTCAAACCGTCCTCGATCCATTTCTCGGCATCGGAAATTCAGCTGTGGCGGCGAAGAATTGCGGCGTGAAAAGATTTATCGGGTTTGAAATCGACGAGACTTATCTCGCGGACGCGAAACGGCGGATTCGTGAATCATGATCTGTGACTGGTGAGTAGACAGCGAATAAAAATCCCATTTACTGATCACCAATCGCTATCCACAAATCTAACTTGAAGAGATTACTCGTAGCTGGCTCGCTAGTCGTCGCGCTGAGTGTTGTCTCAACATTGGCCGCGGAAGCCGCTCAAGCTTCTTTCAAGTTCGCTGGAGTTTCCTTTTCTCCGGGTTCGACAGTCCAGGCTAATGTTCCTTTGAGCGCGCAGGAAAAATCATATGCGGGGCAAGGTGGCAACCCGATACCACAAAGCGCCGTCGCCGTGCTGGCAACGCCCGCAAATTTTGAC
>QHNF01000452.1 GCA_003218345.1 Verrucomicrobiota bacterium
TGCGCACAGGCCGCTTTGTGCCTACCGACATTGGGTGGCGCGAAGGAATGGCCAACTGGCAGCCGCTGTCGCAGTTTCCAGAACTTGTGGCGGGAGTGCCGGTCTCGCCGCCTGCGCAGACGGGCGCAGGTCTGACACCAGAAGCTCGCGCACCGCGCAGCGGTCTGCCGTGGGATGAGCGACAAACCAAAGGATTGTTGAACGCGTTTATTGAAACGTTGCAGATGATATTGAGCAAACCGGTTGCCGCGTTCACCGCGATGAAGCGCGAGGGAGGTCTGGGCGAGCCGCTTCTCTACGCTGTCATTGGTGGAACCTTCGGCGGCGTATTCGCAGTCATTTACAATTTTGCTCTTCGATTATTCACACCATTTGGGGACAGGCAGGGCGCTGTGACACATCTTTTCGGCGGCCTCGGCTGGATTTTTCTGTTGATCCTGACACCGCTCTTTGTGGCGATTGGAATGTTCGTTGCCTCAGCAATTCTTCACGTCTGC
>QHNF01000454.1 GCA_003218345.1 Verrucomicrobiota bacterium
ATTGGCTCCCATCTTGCCGACAAATTACTCGCCGCCGGACACGAAGTTGCCATCCTGGATGACTTCAATGATTTTTACGACCCGCAAATCAAGCAAGCAAACATTGCCGGCTTTGCCAAAGACGTGGCCGTTCACCATGTAGATCTTCGGGACAGCGCGGCGGTGCGAAATCTATTTCATCGCGCGAAGTTTGACACGATCGCGCATCTGGCTGCTCGCGCAGGTGTTCGCCCGTCGATCCAACTCCCGCAACTCTATTACGACACAAATGTGACGGGCGCATTGCATCTACTCGAGGCGGCGCGCATAACCGGCGTTGAGCGATTCGTCTTCGCCTCCAGCTCGTCCGTGTATGGCGCTTCGAAAACAGTGCCCTTTTCTGAAGATAAACAACTTAGTCAAACCCTCAGTCCGTATGCCGCGACTAAAATTGCGGGATGCCGGGGAATTTCTCTGTTCGACTTACTCACATCTTTACCAATTGCGTGTGGTGGCGCTTCGGTACTTCACCGTGTATGGTCCGCGGCAACGTCCGGATCTGGCGATCCATCAATTCACCCGGCGCATTTACGCCGGCCAGCCCATCGATCAATTCGGCGACGGCACCACGCGTCGCGATTACACTTACATCGATGACGTGATTCAGGGAACGATGGCTGCGTTTCAGTATCAGGGTCCCCTCTTCGACATTTTCAATCTTGGCGAGAGCGAGACCGTTCAGCTCAAAGACCTGATTGTTGCGATCGAAAATGCGCTTGGAAAAAAAGCGAAAATTAACCGGCTGCCGGAGCAACCCGGCGATATGCCCTTGACTTGCGCGGACATTTCCAAAGCGAGGAAATTGCTCGGTTACAATCCAACCACCCGGTTGAGCGAGGGCCTGCCCCGTTTCATCGATTGGTTGCTGAGCACGCAAAAAGTAGCGTAAGCCGCTGGCTTGCGTTTTTTTTGCGAACAATCACAAGCGGGGCGCATGTGCTACTTTGTTTTCGAAAACCATGACCTCGGATCTGCCATTCGACCAGCGCGCATGTTTCATCGCGGGCCAGGCGAAATCTGGTACCACGCTCTTGGTGGCGTTACTCGATAACCATCCCGAGCTACTGGTTTTGCCGGAGGAAACCGCCTATTTTCCTACTGTTCTTACGAAATATGCGCCCCGCGGTCGCCGAGCGCAGTTCGATTACCTGACCAAACAATCGCTTTCCAACGTGCTGTTTGGCGGCCCATGCAAGTGGGGTAAGCGGAATTACTCGACGTTCCCGCGCGAGAAATTTTTGGACACATTCGAGCATGCAGCATTCGATCCCACGAATGCGCAGGAAGATTTGCTCGTGCTGATGGTGAAAGCGTACGCAGGCGCACTGGAACGTCCGCTCGACACCATCGGACTATGGGTGGAAAAAACTCCGGCTAATCGCAATCACATTCAGGCAATTCTAACGCGCTTTCCGCACGCGAAAATTCTCGTCACCGTGCGCGATCCACGGGCCATTCTTGCGGCACAAATCGCGCTGGAGAAAACAAGACGAACAGGGAGGTTCTCGACGTATTACGTGATCGCCCACTGGCGCGTAGCCGCTGGGCTGGCCAGGGGCGTGGGCGAGGGCGAGATTCCCGGTCTCGTGGTGCCGTATGAAGAATTGGTGTCGGATCCGGCCAAGATGATGGAAAAAGTTTGCGCTTACCTGGAGATCAACTTCAATCCGGGCACGGTGCTGACTCCAACCAAGGTGGGCCGGTT
>QHNF01000453.1 GCA_003218345.1 Verrucomicrobiota bacterium
GATCATTGTTGGGATTTGGAAAATTGTCCTTTATTGCATTGGACTAGCGCATGCTCATGAAACCGACACTGGCCGCGCCGTAATAGCCGTGCTGTTGCCCTTGATTATTTGCTGCGGAGGATTTCTGCTGCTGATGTTCGTTGCATTGGGCGCATGGAGCGCGGCGCAACATTAGGTTCCGTGGCGAATGCAGCTTTGCCGCCGCCAGCTGAATCCGGACGAATCTGACCACGAACTGATCTGGTTAGCTGTTTCACTCGCATCGCTTGCGTTGGCGGCCGCCTGGTTTGCGCTCGGTTTGCCGTGGCCGCGCTGCATATTT
>QHNF01000455.1 GCA_003218345.1 Verrucomicrobiota bacterium
CTCTTCCAGCATGGGTCCGCGATGCAGCGCAGATTCTCAAAGGCAACGTCGAGCGTTACGTCTTCATCTCGACGATTTCTGTTTATGGCGAACCGAAGACCGATCCAGACGAAACCGCACTGACAGAAAAATACGAAGGCACTGATCCGTACAAGGAGACGCTCGAGGCGATGAAGTCGGGCGGTTACAAAACCTACGGTCCGCTGAAAGCGCTCTCCGAGAGAGAAGCCGAGAAATGGTTTCCCGGAAAAACGCTGATCATTCGGCCTGGGCTCATTGTGGGCCCGCGCGACGAGACCGATCGCTTCACATACTGGCCGGTGCGCATCGATCGTGACGGTGAAGTTCTCGCGCCGGGTTCGCCTGACGATCCGGTGCAGTTTATCGATGCCCGCGACCTCGCGGAATGGACGATCCGCATGGTCGAGAACGGCGAGACCGGAATTTACAATGCGACCGGCCCGGCGAAGACGTTAGGTATCGGCGGAATGCTTGATCAAATCAAAGCTGCACTGAAATCAAACGCGAGGTTCACGTGGGTGACGGAGGATTTTCTCGCGCAGCAAAAAGTGCAGCCGTGGTCCGACATGCCGGTCTGGACTGGAAGAGAGAGCGGACTCGCTCGCGCGAAGATAGATCGCGCGATGAGCAAAGGGCTGACGTTTCGACCGCTCGCCGAAACTGCGCGCGACACACTCGCGTGGTTCAGGTCGCTCCCGCAAGACCGTCAATTGAAAATGCGCGCCGGTCTTACGCCCGAACGCGAAGCCGAAGTCCTTGCGGCGTGGCACAAGAACAAAGCATAACAACGATGTCATCCCGAGCGAACGCGAGGGACCTCACAAATGACGTAAGGCGTCACGCAAGCAGGCGAGATCCTTCGCTCGCGCTCAGGATGACAGCGTTTTTGTTATGAAACGCGTTTTCTCCAAGATTGTTGACGTAAAGCCGGACGAGATTCGCGCGCTATGGCTCGGGTTCGTTTTTCATTTTCTGATTCTCACCGGCTACTACATTATGCGGCCGATTCGCGACAGCATCGCCGCTGGGAATAGACTGGAAACGCTGCCGTGGATGTTCAGTGCCACACTCGTGGCGATGTTGATCGCCAATACCCTCTTCGCGGCCATAGTCGCGCGTATGTCGCGGAGAAAGTTTATCCCGCTCGCCTACGGATTTTTCATTTTCAATCTCGTGCTCTTCTTCGTTCTCATGCGGACGTGCCCGCCCGCGCAGCAAGTCTGGATCGGTCGAGCCCTGTACGTCTGGGTCAGCGTCTTCAATTTGTTCAATACGGCCATCTTCTGGGCATTCATGACCGATCTGTTTACCGTCGAGCAGGGCAAGCGTCTCTACGGCTTTATCGCCGTCGGTGGATCGCTGGGCGGCGTGCTTGGGGCATACATTACGACCCATTATGTCCGAGGCATTGGGCCAGCCAATCTTCTGGGAGTTTCCGCGATTATGTTCGCAATTGCTGGCTTCTTAGTACGATTCTTCCCGAGCGGCTTCACGGATGGAAACAAACCGGTCCAG
>QHNF01000456.1 GCA_003218345.1 Verrucomicrobiota bacterium
GCTTTTTGGTACGGACTCACCTCCGGGAACCACAGTAATGCCCTTTGAGGTTTCGGGGGAATTGCAATATCAACCGAATCATCCCGATCTGAACGACTGCCTGGCCCGCGCCGACGCAAATCGTGCGGTAATCAAAGCCCGGCAGAAGGATATCGAGATCGAAGACCGGCAATATATTCTTGATCGGAGCGCGTTACGCCCGCACGTCCGGGCCTTTTCCGGGTACGAGGTTTACAGCGAACGCGATCCGGAAGTCGGTCAGGAGTTTAATTATGGCTATGTAGTGGGGATAAATGCGACTTGGAACATCTTCGATGGGTTTGCCACGAAAGGACGGATGCAGGCTACGCACGCCCGCCGGGAAGCAGCCGTGCAGGCATTGGCAGCAGCTCGACGCTCCGTCGCCTCGGAAGTGCGGAGTGCATTTTTCGATCTCGAACAGGCTGAACGCGTGCTCGAAGCGGAGACACAAAATGTCCAAACCGCAGATGAGGCTCTCGAAATTGCCAAAGGCAATTTCGCCGCCGGATTGGGAACGCAACTCGACATCCTACAGGCCGCGTCCGATGTCACTCGGACTCGCACGACTCGATTGAGTGCAATTTACTTGCATAACGTGGCTCTCGCTCGTCTCGCACACGCCTGTGCGAGCCCTGCGGAAGCGCTCGATTTCGGATCAAAAATCAAGAATGCCAGGAACGAAAACCATAGCGCAGCGCAAGCTTCCGATCTGGCGCGCCCGCCCGCAAAATTAAGCCAGCGATGAAACGACGCGTTCTTTTTCTTGGGAGCCGCTCCCCCGCATTCGTGACGCTCGGTGTGGAGGCCTTCGTTCTAGTTCTGATGCTTTGTGCGCACACGAGTCGCGCGGTCACATTGGAGACGGTTCTGCAAACCACGCTGGAAAAAAACCCGGCGATCCATGAAGCGAAATCAGGTCTGGAGCAAGCGACCGGGCAACGACTCGTTTTTCGCTCGGTTGTCTGGCCTGGCCTTGAACTGGGCGTTCCGGCCGGTGTCCAAGGCGGCCACCGGGCCGGTGAGAGCGGAGTAAAAGGCTTTGCCGTGGGACGCGGCTCCCTCACGCAGACGTTGTTCAATGTGGGCGTGCCGCCATCGCTTCGGCGTGGTGACATCGAAGTCTTGATCGCGCAACAGCAATTGAATGTTGCCGTCGTGGAGCAGCTACACGCTGCACGCCTGGCGTTTTACACGGCGCTCTACAGTCGGTCACTGGAATCCATTCGGGAAGAACAACGGCGAAGACTGCAAGAGAATGTTGCTACTCAGAAAACTCGTTATGAAGCCGGGCTGGCCGATCGAAGCGCATTTGTAAGCGCGAATGTCCAGGCGTCTGAGCTGGATCCGCAAATTGAAAGCGCGCATCGCGCCTATCTGGACGCGCAATTGATGGCGATCAATCCCGCAAAGCCATCGCTGCCCGAGGCCGAAGGTAAGCTGCAGTTTGTCCCGCTGCGCGTCGATCTCGACTCCGAAACAGCGGCGGCTCTGCAGCGAAGGGCGGATCTCAAGCTCGCGCGTTTATTCGTGCGCGCTGCTAACGAAGATCAGCGGATCATCGCAGCGGACTATTATCCGGCTGTGACCGGAAGGATTTCCGGTGAGTACATCCCGGTCACAGGAATTCATCGCGAAGGCTCAACAAGCAAGACGCAGGACTTTCTTTCATCCGAAATCATTGAGAGGGCCGGCTATACATGGCACGTCATCGATAACGGCAAAGTAGGTGGCGCAGTGCTAAGAGCGCGTTCGGCAAGAGAGATAAACGAACTCACCCGCCATAAGCTGGAAGCGAATATCCCCCGCGACGTCTCGCATATCGCGAACTATCTTAAGACAACCGAGGTTCGCGAAAGATCGCTCGCCACAGCTTCCGAGGCCGCGGAGGAAAGCGCGCAGCTGGTGCAGCAAAATCTGGCCAACGGCCTATCGTCGGCGCTCGAATACCGCACTACGCAAAACGCCTTTCTGGAGACCAGAAGCGGTTTGCTGGATGCCATCTATCAGCACAATCTCGCAGTCGCAGAATGGGACCGCGCGACTGGGCGCTATTTTCAATTTTCGGACGACAACACAAGATCGCGGTAGGAGCAGCGAGCGGCGAACAATATGCGTCGCGGGTTGTAGCCACGGCGCTGTGTCGCCGTGCCAGGTGGCCGTCTCTGATTTTTCTTAATTGCCTTTCGCTGATCGAACGGATGTTTCTGCTGCGGTGTCTTGGGAATAACACTCTCGAACCCCTGCCGAGAGGTAAGGATGAAGATGAAAGCGCTTGGGCACCAGTTTATTGCAAAGAGGCATTACGG
>QHNF01000014.1 GCA_003218345.1 Verrucomicrobiota bacterium
CTGCCAGCTAATCAAGAGAAGGTGACCGTCGCCAGCGCGGCAGGCCGTGACGATTGATTTTAACCCGGTCGCGTTCACTGCGAAGCCAACGCTAATCGACAGACCTCCCGAGATATTCGCCGTCGATGACTTGCGCGCGCTCCTAGAGGCGTCGCAGCGTACGGAGCTGAGCGTTCTTCCAATGCTCGCCATTGGCGCGTTTGCGGGGCTGCGCGATGCCGAGATAAAACGATTGGAGTGGGACGAAGTCGATCTCGCGCGTGGACACATCGAAGTGAAAGCAGCAAAGGCAAAGAGCGCGCGACGGCGGCCTATCCCTATACAGCCGAATCTTGCGGCGTGGTTGCGCCCTTACAGCGGTTTGGCGGGCCAGGTAGTGCCAGACGGCGCGCGCGGAAAGCTGAATCGCGTGCGGAAAGCCGCCGGTCTTGCGCGCTGGCCGAAGAACGGTTTGCGGCATTCGTTTGCCTCTTACCGACTGGCGGCGATTCACGACGCGCCGCGTCGGAGCTGGGACATAGCACTCCACAGATGCTCTACAGCACTTATCGCGAGCTAGTGCGACCGGAAGAAGCGGAGCGATACTGTCAGATCACGCCAGCGGCAGAGGCGAAAAACGTAGGGGCGTTCGCCAGTGTGTGATGTGTGCCCGCGATAAGCGAGTCCCTCGCGCGCGTGGAATTGTCTGAGACCTTTACGCACCAGCGCTTCCACGCGCGCACGTCTGTTTGTCGCAACGAGGCGAAGCAACCCAAAGATTGGTGTAGAGGTATTCGCGGCCCGTGCTTACAATTTTGCCAAATACCAACGGAAGTGAACAAAGAGATCAAGCTGAAGATTGCCTATGTGCTGTTCATGGACATTGTCGGCTATTCGAAGCTTCTGACTTCGGAGCAGCGGGGATTGGTTGAGCTGCTCAGTCGAATCGTGCGCGAGTCCGAACATTTTCGAGCTGCCGACGCAGAAGGCTCTCTAATCACCGTCCCGACAGGTGACGGCATGGCGCTGGTTTTCTACAACACTCCGGAAGATCCAGTGCAATGCGCGCTGGACGTCAGCAGCGCTGCAGCCCACCACCACGAGCTGAAGCTGCGCATGGGAATTCATAGCGGGCCGGTCACCGCTGTGGTGGACGTAAGTGGCGGCTCCAATGTTGCCGGAGCCGGAATTAACATCGCGCAGCGGGTGATGGATTGCGGCGATGCCGGTCACATCCTCGTATCCAAACACATGGCCGTAGACTTGGAACAATACGGTGATTGGAAGCGCCACCTGCACGACATCGGCGAATGCGAAGTGAAACATGGCGTCCGCCTGTCGGTGGTAAATCTCTACACGGAAGGCCACGGGAATCCCGAAGTGCCGCAGAGATTCCGGCAGGCGCGAAAAATCCTTTCGGTAGCGCATCGGCGGTTCGAGCCTCGACAAACGACGCCTGAAGGTCAGGCTCCATTTTTCAAGAGAAAAATCCGTGTTGTCCTGCGGAATGACGCGGGCAAAGAAATCGCAGTGAAGACACCGGACTGGGCAACAGGTCCTAGAGATTTAGCCATCCAGCCACGCGGGGATGGGCTGGGTGCGGCATCAAAAATTCGACTTGAAAATAAGCAGACTGGCGGGTGGAAGCTAGATCAATGGCTTGAAGAAGCGAACCAACTCATAGTCCCTCCCGGCTATCATTTTGAGGCTTGGGTCGGCTTAAATCATCAATACACCGAGCAGAGATTGGAGCGGCACATTCGGGAGGAGCGAATAGGAAATTTGGTGTTCTTAGTAACAATCGAAGGACAAAAGAGAGAAGTCAGAATCCGCGTAACGTGATCACAACGTCATGCCTTCCCGTGCGCGTGGAATGGTCTGACGCTGATAATTTAGCTTTCCACAGCGGGTTTTCTGCTAGACAGCGTTTCTCGCCCGTATATGTTCATTCGAACATGAAAGCACTGTTACTTCGTCTTTGGACCTCTATATCGCGCAAACTAACTCGGAAACCTCAGCAAATGGAACTGAATCTATGGACTCGGCGCTCAAGCCGCTGAAAGCAGCCTTTGAAGCAATTCGAGACATAGCGATGAAGGCGTTAAGCCAAATCGATCAGCCGCATGAGGAACGTTCGATGCGATGGAAATGCAAAGAGTGCCAGTACATAAAGCATTTTACGAAGCCTGTTCCTTTGGAGACCACTGGTAGATGCCCCCGATGTAAAAGTATCGAGTTCAGACCTATTGTGTGAGGTGAATTAAAGCGCGGCGCTGGCCGAGGTTGCCGCACTCTGTCCGAAATGTGGCGGAGTGACGATGGGAAAGTCTTTGAGGCCATCGCTGACAATCTCAGCAAAGCCGGATGGAGTTGGGGGCTGTGTCGCAAGTGTGGATCGCGAGGGGCGAACAATCTTCATTGCAGACGCACATCGCGGGGACGGAAAGCGTTTCGTTGCGCGTGCGGATGAAAAGCTGACTGCGTTCCTCGAATTGGAAAGAGCGGTTTGTATCCACCTACTGAACGAGCAGTCGTTTACGGCTCTTTAAAGTCTCCCGCGTGCTTGTGCGTTTCGATCACGTTGCCAGCGTCATCGTAAACGCACTGCAGGGTTCGTTTTTAGTCCTGCTCCGCGAAAATCTCCACTCAAAATCGACGTTGCAATCCTCAAAACCAAGCAACCATCATTTAATCTGAATTAGGCAATTTTTGCGTCGTCTGTAAGGCGTGCCTGCTGTGGTAGCATGACTATCCTCCTCTCCGCGATAATTCCGTTCCGGGACGAAACTGCGGGCAGTCAAGTGGTAAGGTCGCGGTCTGCAAAATCGCTATTCGTGGGTTCGATTCCGGCCCCGCCTCTTTTCAAAGGTCAAAGGTCCGAAATCAGCCCGAAAACAATTTTCATCGCCCTGTCTCCTTAAACACGGATTTCTTTTCCTTGTGATCGAAAATGGCCGCGAAATACTGGTCCCCACGGAACGCGCTTAACTGACGAATCAGCCAATTCCGCGCGTCGGCGAAATCGTCCGTCCATTTTTTTAGTTTCTCGGTCTTGGCCGGTACCGTCGCACAATGGTCGGTCAAAATCACGGTGGTCTCGTAACGTTTTTTTTCCCGTAATTTTGTCTGTGGTGGCGTTGGTGGTGGGCGAGGTAACGTAGAGGTCTTCGGAACGGTGACCGCCGCATTGCAGTTCGGGCACGGAGCTGTTACGCCGATTTGGGAGCGTGTCGCGGAGAGGTGTTGCCCACATCTTGGACATTCAAACCTGAGGTCCATAGGCAGAATTTCTAACTGCGGTCGGTGATGAAAAATCTGTCTTGTAACAGAACGTGCGACGCGATGCGACTGAAAACTTCACCATCTTCTCTCTACATTGCGCCCATCGCGCCCAGTTCCTCAGAATGCCAGACCAAGTTCTCGATGCCGCCAAGCGCGGCAAGAGAACAACTATAACACCATTCGCCTAGCCTTGATTGAGAGGTCCTTATGGATTTTTAGGCCACTGGCAGTTCAACCCTAGTGAGGCCGCGTCCTCTTCTCATCATTAAATCGACACGATTGGGCGGGCGAAGGTTCTGAAGTCCCCAATTTCCAGTCCGTTTCCGGGAGCGCCTGTACGAGAAACAACCGGACTACCTCCGCAACAGCGAGATGATTTATCGCCGCGATTTTCTCCAGCACGTCGGATGGGGTGATCAGCTTATTTCCGTTGGTGCGTTTAGAATACATGTGCAGCTGTTATTCGCGAAACGTTCGCGGCGTTTACGTTTCTTCCTGTACTTGTTTTCACTACCCAGGAACTACGGATTTCAGCGCACAAGTGACATGAAAATTCCAAAGACCGGCAAGATTCAGACCTGATGCCGGAGGCGCGCTGCACCGCGGCCCTCCCTACCGATAAGCGAAAGTAGGATCAGGGCATGAGGAGGAGTGACGTGTTCTAAGTTGCAGCCAATACGCGACACAAATATCGCAGTTCCTGATCCACTTCCGTCGCCTCGGGCACTGTGGCGCGAACTTCTTCTCGGAGAATTGCCCGATAACGCGCGCGCAATCGGGCTAGTTCGTGGCGCAAAGTAGTGACAGCTCGATGTGACCGCCGCGCGATCTCGTCGTATGGGACTGCTGACTCTTCCCTCGCGACAAGACGTGGCAGCAAGCAACTAAAAAGGTCCGCCTTGCCAGCAAGCGCGCATTCCTGCGCGAGACGATCTAGCGCTTGTCGCACAAGCGAGGCCGCCCATTCGCGATCATAGACTTCATCGGCCTGCCATTTTGCTCCTCGCGCGATTTGCGCCTCCACATTGTCATCCAAATTCTCTACAACCATTCCGCCGCCGCGTTTCAATGCGTGTTCGCGATCGCGAGCATCCGCGAGGAAATGTTTCAGTGCAGCGAGGAGAAAAGAACGGAACCGCCCTTTCTCCCGATCGGCATGCACATACCCGCGATTCTTGATCAAGTGGGCGAAAAAGCCCTGCGTCAGATCCTGCGCCTCCTCGCGGGCGTATCCTTCTTTGCGCAAGAAAACGTACAGCGGGCGCCAATAAATCTGGCACAGCTCCGATAGCGCACTAAGTGCCTGAACTGAACTCGCCGCGGAATCACCCGCTTTGAGGACCGTTGCCCAACAGGTGGAGAAAAACAATTTATCGTGATTTTCCGCCTTCCGACACATGGTTAAGAAGAATACGCTAAAACTAAGAGTACAACGCTGTGCCAAGGCCCCAAAAGGCTCGTACCAGCGAGTTGATTAAACCTCAATTTATCTGATAAGTTGCGATGGTAAATGCCGGCATAGCTCAGCTGGTAGAGCAGCTGATTTGTAATCAGCAGGTCGTCGGTTCGAATCCGACTGCCGGCTCCAATCCAGCTCAAAGCAAGTGAAAAGAACAAATGCGACGCCTACTGTTGAGAGAAACCGATTTTCGAAAGAAACGCCACCGCCACGCCGGACGAGGTAAGCTACATACTTAACATCGGTCGTTAGGCCGCAGCTGTTTCGCCAACGCGAAGGCTCATCCCCACATGACGCGGAAAATGCGGTCGCGTTTTTCCAGGTAACCGGGTGAATCGAGCTCGTGCGAGCGCGGAAGATCGGCATCGACGATTTCCTGAATGGTCGCCGGACGCTGCGGGCCTATGGCGGCGGCAGCCTGTTTAGCTTTTGTTTTCTGTCGGAGCGCTGCTGGCCAAATGAACAAATTCCAGAATGTCGCCGCGCAGGCGCAGGAAATCTGGGCTGCTGCGCTGGCGAGGGCGATCTAATGCGACGGAGATGGTCCGCTCGATCCTACCGGGCGGCGGACTCATGATCATGATGCGATCGCTCATGTAGATGGCTTCGTCGATATCGTGGGTAACCAGGAGCATCGTGGTGCCGCGTGCTTGCCAGAGGCGAAGCACTTCATCCTGCATCCGCATGCGGGTGAAAGCGTCCAGCGCGCCGAGCGGTTCGTCCAGGAGGAGGACTTTGGGATGATTGATAAGCGCTCGCGCGAGCGCGACACGCTGGGCCATGCCGCCCGAAAGATGATGAGGATAGGCATCGGCAAATGTTTCCAAGCCCACGAGACGCATGAAATCATCCACTTCGCGGTGTTTTTCGCGTAAAACCCCGCGCGCGACCAGCCCAGCCTGAATGTTGCGGTGCACCGTGAGCCATGGAAAGAGGTTCGGATCTTGAAAAACCAGGCCGCGTTCTGCGCCTGGCTGGGTGATTTTTTCAGAGCCGATCAAAAGTTCCCCAGAGTCGGGAAATTCCAGACCCGCAATTAAGCGCAGGAGCGTAGACTTCCCACAGCCACTTGGGCCAATGAGGGAAACTAATTCCCCAGCTGCGAGCGAGAAGGAAATCCCATCCAGGACCGGTCGGCGGAGGAGACGATTGTCGGGCAGCGGGAAACTCTTCCGAATTTCCCGGATGCCAAGCGAGGATGCCTCGGTTTCTGCAAGTGCTACCATTTGATCACGCCTTGTTGCCAAACAAGCACGCGGTCGCGGACTTTGAACAGAAGAGTCATGATAGTTGAGAAGAAGGCGGCCATGATGATAAGAGCGGCATAGACTTTGCCATATTCGGCCCAGCCCTGCGCCCAACTGACGTACCAGCCGAGGCCGGACTTCACTCCGACAGATTCTGCGACCACAAGTGTTAGAAAGGACGCTCCAAGCCCCATGAATAAGCCGATGAAAATGCTCGGAACCGCTGCCGGGATTGCGACGCGAAAGATGAGATAAGCGCGCCCGGCGCCGAGCGTCCGGGCAACATCGAGATAAGAAGCGCGGGTATTGGAAATGCCGGAAGCAGTGAGCATTGTCACGGGAAACCAGACCGCGAGTGCGATCAATCCCCCTGCGGACACGACGGCGGACGGCGAAACTACCATCGCGAGAGGGATCCACGCGGTGGCTGGAATGGGTCCGACGATCTTGAGCAGTGGCATTCCCCAATAACGAACCGGAGTTGACCATCCGATGCAAATCCCGCTGATCAGGCCAAGGAGCACACCAGCAGCGTAGCCACTTAGAAGCAACGCGAGGGAGTGCCAGGTGCTATCCAGCAAAAGCGCGCGATCATTAATTAAATTACGCAGTACCGCCGCTGGCCCGGGAAAATACGGCATCGGGAGCAGTTGGAAACCGAATGTAACGATGTCCCAAAGCCCAAGTAACAAGATTGTCGCCGTAAGGATTGGACGCATGTGCCGCATCCAGGAGCGCAGTGGCATCCAGAATCGTTGCGCAATTGAGAGGACAATCGACACACCGACGATCTCGTAGAAGAACAGCGTGTAAGAATGCGTTTCGACGGCCGGTGCCCTCTTCGAAAAGAGCAAATGAATTGCGAGCG
>QHNF01000457.1 GCA_003218345.1 Verrucomicrobiota bacterium
GTCATGGAGTGGTTGTCGATTAACGCATTCACGACTGCTTCTTCAGTCGCTTGCACAACGCCAGCGAAAAGCGAGTCCAGGAGGTCATTGGGAATTGTTTGTACATTATGTGTGACTTGATCTGGATTCACGACGTTCGGATTCGCAGTTGAAAATGCGATAAATAAATCACCGGAACCATTCCCCGAAATTGTTCCCGTCCGGGCAAGGCCGAGCGACACGCGGCGCGCGAGTCGTTTTAATTGATTTGGCAGCAGCGGCGCGTCCGTTGCGACCACGGCAATGCACGAGCCGCTTTCTTCCTTGTAAACTTCGCCCGGAATTTCCTTGCCAACCGGTGCGCCCGCGATTGTGAGTTGCGGACGGCGACCGAAGTTCGCTTGTAGAAACACGCCGACGACAAAATTTTGTGGCGAAGCGTTTTTCTCCCCGGTTGCCAGACGGATGTCGATCTTGCGCGAAGCGGTCCCGTTTCCACCCTTAAACTCATAGCAAATCATCCCAGTTCCCCCGCCGACGCTCCCCTCTTCAAGTGCGCCGCTATCCGCGGTATCGAGCGCGTGCCAGACATCGTCTGGCTTAACGTGAAAGCCATTAATATCGTTGAGCCAACCGTCCCAAGTCTCGGCAACAAGGGGCAAGCTCCACCAGTAGCCGGTCTTATCGGCTGGACCCTGCCTGATCCGCCAGGCAATCACCGCGTCCCGGGCCACTCCGACGCTGTGTGTGTTTGTGATGATGATCGGTCCTTCGAGAAAGCCGCTCTCCTCGACCCACGCTGTGCCAGTCATTTCGCCGTTGCCATTCAAGCTAAAGAAGCCTCCGTAAACCGGATCATTAAGTGAAGCGCGCCCGCGCGGCAGGATTGCAGTGACGCCGGTGCGCACCGGGCCTTTGCCAACCTCGAGTTTTCCGTCGCCGCTGATCAATGTTGCATAGCCGACTTCAACGCCAGGGACATCGGTGATCGCATTAAACTTTCCTGGTGTGCCTTCAAATGGAATCCCAAGGTCTCGCGCGCGAACGGTCTTGCCTATCGTTACTGGTGTCGGCGGCGGAGATTTTTGCGGTTCGCGTGCGGACGAATCGAACGCGTTTACGAGCACAAGCAGGAGCACCAGACGCACGAATTTCGATTTCACTTTCGATCCATCAACTATCAACTACCAACCATCAACTTTTTCATTAGATTGAACGCGTGAGCTACGAGGTTTTCGCCAGAAAATATCGGCCCCAGACTTTCGACGATCTGGTTGGGCAGGCGCACGTCTCGCGCACGTTGAAAAATGCGGTCGCGCAGAACCGTCTTGCTCATGCCTATCTCTTTGTTGGTCCACGCGGCGTCGGCAAAACATCCACCGCGCGCATTTTGGCAAAGTCGCTCAACTGCGTGAAAGGGCCGACGGTCACGCCATGCGGCGTGTGCGATAATTGCAAGGAGATCGCGGCTGGCAACAGCCTGGACGTCATCGAGATCGATGGCGCGAGCAATAACAGCGTCGAAGATGTGCGCCAATTGCGGGAGAACGTTCGGTACGCGCCAGCCAAAGGCCGTTACAAAATCTATTTGATTGATGAAGTGCACATGCTCTCGGCAGCTGCATTTAATGCGCTTTTAAAGACCCTCGAAGAGCCGCCCGAGCATGTGAAGTTTATTTTCGCAACCACCGAGCCGCACACCGAGCCGCAGAAGGTGTTGCCCACCATTCTCAGCCGTTGCCAGCGGTTCGATCTCCACCGCATCCCGGCAAATCTGATCGCAAAGCATCTGCAATTCATTGCTGGAAGAGAAAAAATCACGCTCGAGCCCGCCGCTGCGCATGCGATTGCGCGCGGGGCGGAGGGCGGCTTGCGCGATGCGGAATCGATGCTTGATCAACTGGTCGCCTTTTGCGGGGAGAAAATCGGCGAGAAC
>QHNF01000015.1 GCA_003218345.1 Verrucomicrobiota bacterium
GACGAGACTACGAGTCGGCGATCGGGCTCAAAATGCACACCCAAAGGAACCTACCCAGTGCAAGGCTTCCAACGAAGACTTAACAGCGACTCACGCGCTACATACGTTACATGGTTCATGCAACGCCGCGGCATCGCGTTGCATTATTTCCCAAGTGTCCCCGATTATGCGGCTTCCCATGGCTGCGTCCGACTCGAGTCCGAACATGTGGCCCGACTCATCCAGGATAATGCACGAGTAGATGAGACGCAGGTGGTGGTGAGTGGAACCTGGACAAAGCCGTCGAAGCAATGGAGCTAAACTTTTGTTCCTAAGCTTGCTGAAGCTGACTCTGCCACTGATTTAGTCTGGGAGTAGGATCGATCAAATCCGTTCGACGCATAAACGGAGTGCCGTCTGGTCTTTTCTTTGATCTAGCCGCATCCGTGATTGTCAGCGGCCCCGAAGCACTCTTGTCGTACAGCTCCAAGTGCAACATATCACTTGGGACTTGAATACCGACCAGGTGCCCAACCCTGGCGATTTGTTGCCCCGCTCGCACCCGATCTCCTTCCTTCACAGCTGTGACTGCTTGGATTTCTCCGTAACGCGCCAGGAAATCGCCGTGGTCAACTTCCAAAGCGAACGTTTCGCAATAGAAGGGATACGGTCCGCGAGTCACAATGCCATCAGCAATGGCGTAAATCCAAGTGCCTTTTGCAAAATACAAATCGCAACCGGCGTGGGCGCGGGCGCCGTTGCTGCGATTCGAAGCAAAGGCGCGCGGCGGTTCAATCCAGTCGGACGCGGGCAGCGTGGGAAATGGGAAGGAGAGTCCGCGGGACTCGCTGGAAACATCTGGCTGATCCAGCTCGCCCGCGGCTTCTAAGAGTGCGTGCCATGTTTGACTGTCCGGCTCAACCAGGCCATCGACCGAGCTAGTGAAAAGGCTTTGAAAGGCTTCGATTGCGGTCACCGTGTTTGAAGTCTCAGGAGGCCGGGCGATTCTTCCATCAACTGCTTTAGGATAAAGTTGAGGAGCTTGTAAGGCCTGTGCAGCTCTTTTCAAAAGACGCTGCACGACTTTTACATCGGCTCGGAGATTGCGCGCCTTTTTCTCCCAAGGCCCGACTGATCGGGAGATTTCTAAGTTCATATGATTAGATACAGGCTGGCAGGTCCAGGTTAAGTTTCGCCCGCAGCTTGCAGGAGTGCCTGCCACGTCTGACTGCCGGGCTCAATTAATCCATCAATCGAAATGTTGGAATGACTCTGAAACGCTTCGATCGCAGCCACCGTATTCGACTTCGCGAACTGCCGCACAATCTTTCCATCAACGCCCTTCGGATCAAGCTGAGGAGCTTGCAACTTTTGCGCCGCCGCTTCCAAGAGGCATTGCACTGTTTCGACGTCCGCTTGAAGATTGCGTGCGCCGTTTTCCCAGCGGCCGACGGAGCCGGTAATTACTGCTAGCGGAGTGCTGGGAACATTATCAGGCTCGGGTTTTGTTTCGACCTCCTGTTCCTGCTTGTCTTCCACCCCGAGAGCGGCGCTCACATTTGCATCCAAAAAAAGGCCTTTGTCCTTGCGCGCCGTCAGAATACCCACGGCCTGATCGACGTTATCCTTCACGGTCTTGAAGTCAGCGGGAGTAAAGAGAAGCTCCGTTTGAAACCATTGGCCGACCTCTGGTTTCAGGAGTTCCTTTTGTAGATCAAGTAGCCGGTTGTAGGTTTTGGAGTCCATGTGGCTGATTTTTTCCAGAAGATGGTAAGTCTTGGCCGAATTGCCGCTGATCAGACCGGCGTCGTTGTCTTTCATGATCATGCGATCGACTAGAACTGCCTCGGGAGGGATCTGCTTCAACTGTTCGGCAGCCTTCGCGGGATCACTCTTCTTGGTCTTGTTTTTTAGAACGCCGTTTTCAACCCACAGGTAGATCTTTTCCGAATGCATATTGCCGCTGAAGCGATCGGCCTGGCTCATGATAAAGTCCAAGAGCACCATGTCGGAGAGATCCCTGATTTGCACGATTTGCTGAACAGCAGCCTGGTTGAGTTTACCGTTCGCGTCTTTGCAGGTTAGCTTAAGCGGGTTTGAGTTGGTTACTTTGGCAAACTCAGAGGAAGCTGCAAAAGCAGCAGCTCCTCCGAGATCGCTCAGATGAGGATAACTTTCTTCTCCTGCGGGGTTGGCTTGCAAAGCGCCGCAAAGCTGCTTCCCATCGTCGGTATAAAGGGCCGGATTACTATGGGCATCATCGAGCGCCCTTAGCTCTGTCCACTGTTTTCGATTGTTTGATCCGATTGCCTTTGCCTTACCCAAGTCAGCCAGAGGTTTGTGCGCCGCCACGTCCATCGTTCGGACGATGGCAGGTTCGACGTGTCCGGTATCAAGGAACCGCGACAAATGATAATAACCCAGTATCGACGGACTATAAGTGAAATGAGTGGGGATGGTCTGCTTATACTTCGCTATGATCTTGTCGTCGCTTGAATGGGACTTTGTCGCATGGGCTGCGGCATAACTGACACGGCTCATTCCTGCCGGCAACTTGACCGCGTGGACGTTGAGCCCAGGCGAAGTGCTGTAGGTTTTGGGGATGAGAACGATGTCCAATTCGTCGTTTGTCTTGCCGTTATAAAAATCGATCTCGGCCAGTTCCCTTTCCTTCTCGATGTCCCTCTTGCTATAAATCTCCTCGTGTCCCGGAAAAGGAATTGAGCGGATGGCGAACTCGACCGTGCCATTCGCGGCCGTATGGCTGACTGTTTCCTGCCCGCGTGGCGTGTTCACGTCAAAGCCAGCGCGCACGAGAGCAGAGCGAGACGGATCAGTGTCCCAATCGAGGATGAGAGCCTTTTCTCGGACTGCTGTCGCTTGTTCTTAATCATAGCGCTCCCAAAATTCTTTATCTACCTCCCCCCTCAGGGAGCGGGAGTCGGCGTCTCTTCGACCGGAGTCGCTGAGGTCTTCGCAGCGTTCTTTGCAGCCTGCGCGGCTTCAACCTCTTTGGCGTACAGTTTCTTCATTGTTCCCTCGAAATCGAGGTCGAGCAAAATATCTTTGGAGTCCACTCTGCTCTTGAGCGATTCCGCCTGCTTAAGGAGGCTGGCTTTCAACTTATCGTAGTTATCGCTGGAAGTATGGACAACGTTCATAAAGTAGTCCCTTATCTTGGCGTCCGACCCTGGTTCGCTGTCTTGCATCAAGCCTGCGAGCCACTGCAACCGATTATAGATCGTTTGGTCAATGTGGTGTGTCTCATTGAGAATCGGAGTGACAGAGATCGAGTTCATTCCCCAATTCATCCCGTCGTCGTTATCCTTGTACATGATTCGCTTCAACGGCAGAAGAGGGCTTACGGCTTCGGCCTTGTCCTTGTCGCTTACTTTGTCATCCCATTTTACCTTACCTTCACTGGTCACATAGCGCTGCAACTGGGCGATGCTGATATTCCCCAGGCGGTCAACCTGTCGGAAGATTGAATCCAAAATCACGCCGCGGGTCATGTCCTGTGCGAGAGCCAGGTCCTGAAGACACTTCACGTCGTTCAAGTTTAAAATGTCTGCCACTGCCGACCTTGAGGACAGGACCCTGTAGAAACTGTGTCCTCTGATAGCACCGACCGTCCAATAATCTTCCGGGCTACTGTTTTCCCCGCGCGGGTTCTCCGCCAGGGATCCAAAGACCAGCTGGCCACCTGGTAGAACGAGTTTCGGGCTGCCCGATTTCACCCTCGACCGGAGAGTAGCCCAAGCTTCCGTGCAACTCGGGTGGCCGGTCGTTCGGGCCTGATCGCCGACCTTCTCGAATTCCTGAATATCCATCGTCCGATAGGTCGCGGGCGGCACTTCGACAAGATGGCCGAGGAGCCGGGACATATAAAAGCAGGCAAGGCCTGACTCTGCCATGGTATCCACCTTAAACTTGGCCACCTTTTTTCCCGACCTTTTGTTGCTGTATTTTTTGGTCACACCCGGCCGATACGGACCTTCCGTTTTTTCGAACGTCTCTTTGTTTTCCGTCGAAGGAAGCTGATAGATTTCTATTCCAGCTGAAGTGTTATGAAGTTTCGGGACAACGCCCACGCTTTGGGGTCCGCTCGAGACATAGAAATCGAGACTATCAAGCTGATCAATTTCATTCTTGTCAAGCTTGGTGAACCAGTCCTTCGAGACCGAGAGAGCATCTTCGTATTTGAGCTTCACATCAGACTGAGTGAAGGGAAACCGGATAAGTCGCTGGGCGATTTCGGTAACGCCATTAGGCGTGGGATGTTCTACCGATGGCGGATCTCCAAGCGGGAGCGACTCATCCGAAACAGAATTCACGTTTCAGCCCTCAATTGCATATTAATGCGTGCGCAGACGGTGGCGTCAAGAGACAGTGTTGTCGCCAGCGATATCTTGTGGAGGGCGGTTAAGTCGAGTAAGAATCGATTTACTCTGCGAAGTGGTGGTACGGCGCGAATATAGTTATGCCGAAGGAATGGTACATCAGTTTTCATGGCGGCGATGAGAAAACCTCATTCAACAATATTCATGTCTATTCTACTAATGGGAAGGAATTGCGGAAAGCTCTAAACAAAAAGAGTATTCCTGAGAGTATCACGCTCCGTGAGCTTCGCGGATTCGTATTCGGGCCGGACCAAAATCTGTACGTGGTCAACGCATATTTCGAATACAGCGAGGTCCTGAAGTTTAAGGGCGCGTCCAATAGAGATGGGGAGCACGACTTTCTCGGGATCTTCGTAAAGCGCCACGCGGACGTGAATCCCGGGATCGATCACCCTTTTAACGTAGCGTTTGACTCCGAGGGCGATCTCTACGTTTCGAGTCAAAATACGAGTCTGATCGCCAGATATCACGGTCCCGCCAGCAAAACAGGCCAGCCAGGGACGCCGATGCCTCTTCCAAGAGCCCTTGATATCGAAATAGACCTACCGCCTGGAACCTTTGTTCCATCAGCGAAGCATGCGTCAAACGGTCTCGTGGAAGTTAGAGAAGCGATTTTTGCACCAGATAACAATTTGTATGTCGCGGATCGTGCTGCCGATTGCGTACGAATTTATGAGGCTCGCACTGGTCACTTTTTGAGAAATCTAGCTTCAGAAAGCGACCAGGTCGATAAGCCGATCCATTTGCTGCTCAGTCCAGACGGCCGTTATCTTTTTATTGGCAGCGGCGGGACCGATTCAATCCTGCGACATGATCTTCGCCGAAACTTTACGAGCGTCTTTGTTACGCCAAAATCCGGCGGTCTTAATGGTCCCGCTGGAATGGCATTCGGTGATGATGATTTCCTCTATGTCGCCAGTCGCAATAGAAAAGAGATCCTCCGTTATGACGCGAAAGACGGCCGACCATCCAGCCGGCCATTCATCAAGAACTTGGCGGACAACCCGGAGTTCTTAATGCTGGTAGGTTGAAACCCTCGTGTAAGGATCGATCCGGTCTTACTCACTCGCTGAAACGCGGCATTTCTAGACGATTGACTGCGCCATCGAAATTTGGCATTAACAAATGCCCATATGAAGAACTACCTCACAACAGCCTCTCTGGTTACTACAGTGCTTCTATCCGGCTGCGCCTCGGTAAACACCGCGCATACGCCGCCAGATGGCAGCGCGGAAAGAAACGCAATCCTGCAGGCAACTCAGCGCGCACTAGCTCGTCAGGGACGAAAAAATCTGGTGCTGGTTGTGCCGTACCTGAAAGTCCATAACGGATGGGCGTGGATACAGGTCAATCCGCAATCCGCAAACGGAACACAACATTACGAACCGCAGTCCGGACTTCTGCAGGAGAAGACGAACAAATGGACGCTGTTGGAATGGATGCCCGCTGAGGAAGGAACCGATTACAAGAAATACTTCAAAAACCTGAAGGCCAAATACCCTTCGGCTCCGCCAGATATTTTCCCTCAATAACCTAACGACGTTAAATAAGGAGTTCTCGTTATGACAAGATCATCAATTCTCCTAAGCTTCCTGTCGCCTGTAATTGCGGGAGGTATTCTCGTTTCTTTCGCTAGCTGCGCGACCTAAGCCCCCCCGCGCCATCCGCACTGTGTCATCTGCGAGATGACAATGGAAATCCGATACCGGCCACCTTTGCAGGCACTCTGAATCCAAGCCATCAAGGCCATGCCGCAACCCGTGTTGTGCTTGTGCAGAAAGCAGAGACGGCCTGTTGCGACGGATTCGATCGCATCGCCTTTACGTGTGAGGGATTCCATCATCCCACATGGAGGGTGCGGTACGTTCATCCTCCAATTCAACAGTGTGCTTCTGGAAACAACATCGGCGTCGCCGGGAATGCATTTTGCAAATTTCCATGGACACGGCACAGGCCCACACTGATGCAGGTCAGCCAACCATCACTGACCGCGATCGCCAGTTGAATTGCCGCAATCTGAAACAACTCGTTTTGATCTGTGATTTTGAAGCCAAGGTTGGATTCGTGTTCGTGCTTGATTCTAAGAAGCCCTACCGTTTGGTAGAGCTGCAAAATCCCGCCCGGCTTGTCGTCGATGTAAAGAACTAAGCCGCGGATTGCCCGCTACTGAGGCGGCTCTTCTTTCGGCGAGCCTGACAGCTAGCTAACCCTCCTGAATCACTGGCTCCGGCTCTCCTCCTTTGCGGAAAATCATCCAGACACCGGCAAGCACCAAGCATGCGCCAAGAAGCGACCAGAGGGAAAACGTCTCGCCGCCAATTGCCCAGCCTAACGCGACAGCGCCAGGTGGCGTGATAAGCGAGATTGCCTGTAGCCTCGCCACAGTCATTCGCGGCAATAGCCAGTAGAGAAGTAAAAACGTAAGCGCCGAGCCGATGACGGCCAGGTAAAACAAACAAAAGATCGACAGCGCGCTCCAATGAAACCGCGCCGGATTTCCTTCGACTAAAAATCCGGTCAGAAGCAATGGCGCTGCGCCGAAAATCATTTGCCAGGCCGCGATCATCGCCGGCGCTAGTTGTATCGCGCGTGCTTTGAGCAGCACGTTTGAAAATGCCGCTCCCGCAGCTCCAAATACAATGCCGAGCCCGCCCCAGAACGCCACGAATCCGTGGAAGCCGAGAAGGCGCTCACAGATCATTGCCACGCCACCGAGCGCGAGCAGCGCGCCTATAAGTTTGTGCAGCCGCAACGGTTCGTCGGGAAGCATCAGATGCGCGAACAGCATGCCGAACATCGGGATGGTCGCTTGTAATACCGCTGCCAGACCCGATGAAACATGTAATTCGCCCCAAAACAGCAGCCCGTAATTTACAGCGAACATGAGAACGCCGGTAAAAGCCAGCACCCCGTAATCGGAGCCGCGCTGCGGCAACAGGCGCACTCGCGCGGCTGACACGGCCAGGAGAACAACGATCGCGATCAGAAAACGGATACCCGCATAGGAAATCGGCGGCAAGTCGCGTAATCCAATCTTGATAACAAGCCAGGTCGAACTCCAAACGACACAAAGCGTCAGCCAGGCTATCGGTACACCCCATCCAACTTGCGGACGCCAGTTGTGTTTCCATACGCTTTTCGATTCCATTCCCGCGCGACCATCGCGTGTTGGTCGCGATTCGTAAAGCCGGCTCGCGCGCCTAATTGATCTTCGTTCGCGGCCGGATGTGCGATCCCTGGTGCGGGCTGGCCTCAAACGCTTTCGAGGCTCAATCGCAAAGCGCCGTAGGCCGCGACATGCTTACAAGCGTGGGCCAATAAATCAGTCCAAGTTCCGTAGGAGCGATATGAAAACCAGCTGCTTCTCATGACGCTCCTACGGAGCTGGGCAGGTTAGGGATCGATTTTCTACAGTCATGTCGCGTCTGACAGGGCTTTCAATCCGCTGTTGACTCGAGCTTTTCACATAGCCTGGTCAGCTGCGGCCGTGCT
>QHNF01000016.1:0-7127 GCA_003218345.1 Verrucomicrobiota bacterium
TATTCTGTGCGCGTTCGGCAAAAAGGTCCTTGTGTGACAATCGATTTCGATGGCAACGGTTTTCTCTACAAGATGATTCGACTAATTGTCGGCTCGCTTGTGAAATGTGCACTCGGCAAAATGCGCATCGAGGATCTTGCCGAGCGGCTGGATTCCCGCCAGACGACTTCAGCGCGTTTTGCCGCTCCAGCCGAGGGATTATTTCTGCTTCGCGTGCGCTATTGATGCGGTGTTGTTCCCCCGGCAGTTCCCTTCGGCGCGCCCGGCGGTCGCGCCCTACCAAATCGGCCTGATTTCCTTAAGTGGGGGTTAAGGCGTTGGCGTAACAGGTAAGACTTGTCCGCTTACTTCGCCAAAACCAACTCGATAGCCATCGCCTTGACTCCAGCCGGTAATGGTCAGAGTATCGCCGTCTTCGAGCCATTTGCGCGATTTGCCGTTCGACAGCTTCAACGGATTCGCGCCACGCCAGGTCAACTCCAACATGCAGCCGCGCGATTCTTCCGTTGGTCCGCTAATTGTTCCGCTGGCCAGCAAATCACCGGGTTGCAGGTTGCACCCGCTCACGGCGTGATGGGCAAGTTGTTGCGCAATGCTCCAGTAAAGATTTTGAAAATTTGTGCGCGTGATGATGTGCGGCGAATCCAGTGACGACGTTTGAAGGCGTGCCTCGAGATGAATGTCGAACGTGAAATCATTCTTTGCTCGCAGGTACGCGAGCGGCTGAGGTTCCTGCGACGGCAGCGGTTTTCGAAAAGGCTCGAGCGCTTCAAGCGTCACCACCCATGGTGAGATGCTGGTGCAAAAGTTCTTAGCAAGGAACGGACCGAGCGGCTGGTATTCCCACGCCTGAATGTCGCGCGCGCTCCAATCATTCATGAGCACCAACCCGAAGATGTGATCGAGTGCGTGATTGATCCGCACTGGATCGCCTAACGAATTGCCCGAGCCGATCAGGAACGCCATTTCCAGCTCGTAATCGAGACTCTTGGCCGGACTGAAAATCGGGGCTGAAGCGTCGGGCGGTTTGATTTGCCCTTGTGGCCGCCGCACGTTCGTGCCGCTGATGACCACAGAACTGGCACGTCCGTGATATGCTACGGGCAACCATTTCCAATTAGGCATCAGCGCGTTCTCCGGCCCGCGTAACATCGTCCCAACATTATGCGCATGATGATATGACGAATAGAAATCGGTGTAATTGGCGATGCGCACTGGCAGTTTCATGACTACATCTTTTTGCGCATGAAAAACTCGAGTACGGAGGCTTGTGTCATCACGCAGCGTTGGCGTTTCGGACAAGAGAAGATGTTGAAGGACCTCGCGTGCCTTGCGCCATGCCGGACGCCCAAGCGCGAGAAAGGCGTTGAGTGAATCCTCCGAAAACACCTGTCGATCTCGAAATTCCGGCGATCGGAAGTGGCCGAGCTCCTCAAGAACCGAAAGATCCGCAATCAGGTTGCCAATAGCGACTCCGGCACGCGGTTTACCTTCTCTTGGTTGAAAGATGCCGAAGGGAAGATTTTGGATCGGAAAATGTGAATCCGGTGCGACTTCGATGAAAGATTGGAGCGGCATGATGGTAGGGACGCCGCGCTGCGGCGTCCGGGACATCACAGCGCGATGCCCCTACCCTACAACAAATTCAAGGCGCGCAAATCATCACGCGGCTCATCGAAGCTGCAACTGCCAAACGACACAACGAACGTGCGCCGATATTGCAGCCGTTTGATGTCGATCTTCCATTCGCGCCACGCGAAAAACTCGTCAGTAAAGGAAAACGAATCCGCTTTTTCATCTTCCAGCATGACCGCGGTTTGGTCTGCATTCCATCGATGCTCCGCGGCTAGGACCGCCGCGCCCAGCACATTTAGAAAACCGTACATCTTTGTTTGGACTTCCTCTCGATATTGTCGCAGCGGATGGTGGAGTCCTGCTGTGAACTTGATCGGCACTTGATATGTGGCCGGCGTCACCAGCGCCTTGGCGATCTGCGTCGAATTGGGAAACGCGTCTGCCGTCACTCCGCCGGTGCGCAATTTGTATCCAAAGGTCGCCAGCTCAGCATTGGAGTTGTGTTCGGCGAGCAACGCAATAGTCTGTTCCGCTTTGTTCGGCGGCGCTTCCCAAAACACCGGCAAATCACCGAGAATCGATCTCGCTTCGTCGAGCAACGCAAGGCCGGTCGCAGACGGACTGGCATTATCCCAAGGTAAAAACATCTCGAGGTGGCTGATTGATACGAGATCGACATTGTGTCTCGATAACGAACGAATCGCCGCATCAGCGTCTTCGAGCGCGTCAAGAAAGGTGTCTATATTCCCGGTTTTCGGCCCGAGAGCGGCAACACGAAGCGGGTGCAGAGGATCGAACTTCGAAAGGAGTTGTTTGGCGGCATTAAATTGATCAATCGAAAGGACGAACGCGCCGAGCATCCATGCGTCCGGGGAACGGACGTATTCAGCTTGATTTTGCAACGCCGGTTCGAGGCCGAGACTACAAGGCGGAAACATTCCCGCATAATCAATCGATTGCGCGAGCAAAGCGTGGAGCGAAGCAGCCGGCATAAAGTCTCAGAAGTCGGAAGTTGGTTGTCAGTTACCCGGCTAATCGCAAGAGGCAAGCTGCGGAGTCATGCTAAAGGAGGCGCGCAACTCGTTGCCGGGCAAAATTGTTTGGATGCCTTCCTTATTCTCAAAGGCACGCTGCTCGTGGTGATCAGTGAGACCCCAGCAAGGCTCGATGCAAAGAAATGGTCCGCCGTCGGACCACAAAGTCACATAAGGGACGCCGGTCAGATCGAGAGTCACCCAGCGTCCGCTCGGCGGATCGACATAGGAAAATTGCCGCCTTGGAACATCGACAAGTTCCAGGATGATTGAACCAGGCAGATCAGCTTTATCAAACGGCATTTCACCGCCAGCGAACTCGATGTCGCGTGTTTGTCCTGAGAGATAATTTCCAGGCGAAAAGTACCGGCGATAACAGCCGCGAGGCATTTGTAAACGAAAGCTTTCAAAAGAGGTCGCTGCGAATCCCGGATGCAATCCAAACGACACATGCGCAGCCAATTCAGGCTCCTCGTTCTGGAACGCGAAAAGAACACTCACCTTGTGTAACTCGATCCGGTAGGTTAACTCCAGGTTAACCTTCAGCGGGTATTCAGTAGGCGAAAAATCTCGCGACGTAATCCGATATTTTAGCGAGGCGCCGCTTCCCTCGACGGAAGGTCCGGCGACGTGCCAGATTTTGGAACGGAGGAAACCATGGTTGCCGCCTTTGATTTCACGGCCTCGGTACAAACTGCGCCCGTTTTTGAGCCTGTGAAGATAATAACCCATCACTGTCGCATGGTTAGCCCAGCCATGAGAGAACGTTGATAGGTCGTTGTCACGATACAGAAAACCGGTCC
Source organism: Verrucomicrobiota bacterium (assembly GCA_003218345.1). Classification (GTDB taxonomy): domain Bacteria; phylum Verrucomicrobiota; class Verrucomicrobiia; order Chthoniobacterales; family UBA10450; genus Udaeobacter. Next base: position 3,413 of record QHNF01000016.1, read on the forward strand.
ACTTGCCGGCCTCGTTTATTAGCGCAAGGCTGACTAATTCCGCGCCCAGGCGCGAGACGATGATCCGGAGACCGTTCTCCTCATCGGTCAGCATATCGAGATGGTGATTTTCTCGCTGATCTTCGTCGTGCGAAAACTTCATCGTACACGGCTAGCAAATCTTTTTCGCGTCTCGTTCTCTGTGTTTAGCGTGGCCAGACGATGGGACCACAAAACGAAATCTCTGAAATTTGGAGCGCGCGGATGTGTCCGCGCTTTGAAAGCGGCGATCCCGCCATTGCGGGACCGCACTCCAAAAAGGCTCATGGGAAGAGCCCGCGCATTTGTTTAGCTCTGAGGACTCGCTCTACGCCAATCGCCATGGCCGCCGTGCGATGTGAAATCTTGTGCTCTTTCGCCCGTTTGATTACCTGCGCAAACGAATGCTCCAGTATTCGGAAAAGCTTGTCGGTCACTTCCATTTCCGACCACCGAAAGGACTGCAGACCCTGCACCCATTCGAAGTAAGAAACGATCACGCCTCCGGCGTTGCACAGGATGTCTGGTATCACAAAGATTTCGTCCCACCGCTTCTCAAGTATGAGGTCCGCTTCCGGCGTCGTCGGGCCATTGGCTGCTTCGGCGAGGATGCGGCATTTGAGTTCGCTGGCGTTTCTTCCGTGGATAACGCGATCCACTGCTGCAGGCACAAGCACGTCGCACGGCAGAGTGAGAAGTTCGTTGGGATCGACATGATCATCCTGGGCGAATGCGCGCAGGGAACCTTTCTTGAACACGTGCTGCTCAGCGGCTTTGATATCTATTCCTTTCGGATTGTAGATCGCGGCATGCGCGTCGCTGATGCCGACGACGTTGACGCCGCTCTTGTAAGCGAGCGAGAGCGCTGCCACTGAGCCAACATTTCCGAACCCCTGCACGATGGCTGTGCATTTTTCCGGATTCATTTTCAGCATGTTCAGGGCGCGCTCGATGAGGTAAACCACCCCACGCCCGGTCGCCTCGCGGCGTCCTTCGGTTCCTCCGATGGCCACCGGTTTCCCGGTGACAATTTCACTCACAGCGTATCCCTGATGAACTGAATAAGTGTCCATGAACCACGCCATCACCTGTTCGTTTGTGCCCATGTCGGGACCCATGATGTCGGTATGCGGTCCGACAAACGGAATCATCTCCTGCATGTACCGGCGGGAAACCGCTTCCAGCTCATTCCGTGATAATTTCGCCGGATCGACAGTCACGCCGCCTTTGGCTCCGCCGTACGGCAAATTCGACAGCGCGCATTTCCAGCTCATCCACATGGCCAGCGCTGCTGTCTCACCCATCGACAAGGATGGAGCGAAGCGTGTCCCGCCTTTGGTCGGACCGAGCGTCAAATGATGCTGCACGCGGTACCCCTGAAACGTTCTCGTGCTGCCGTCATCCATGTGCACAGGCAGAGTGACAGCAATCGCGCGTTTGGGATATATAAGGCGTTCACGATGGTTCTTATCGATGCTTAAGTAATCGGCGATGACCCGAAACTGATCGCAGGCCATCTTGAAAATGTCGTCGTCGTAAATCGTCATGAGCGTGCGCTTTTGAATATTGCCCGAATAGGCAAGTTTGCTATTTCCGCTGCGCGCGTGGCGGCGTCAAATCGAAACGTGCGACGCAGGATCGGCAAGACTAACCACGAATTCACACGAATGGACACGAATGAGGAAAAACTGCTGCTCTAAACGTCGGGTCATTCAAACCATTGCCTGGGCGAGTCGAAGTCGTCGCCACAAGTAGTTTCATAAGTCGTCGATCGACCCTCACCTAACCTCTCCCTGCCAGGGAGAGGCGATTCCTTCTCCCTGGGGAGAAGGTGAGGATGAGGGCGTCTGGAGACAGCGCAAGCGCTTCACTTTTAAAACCGCTTCTAAGACTTATGAAACCAGTTAACCACTTCTAGAGTGGGAGCGGATTGTCTCATGAATTTGTGTTCATTTGTGTGCATTCGTGGTTGAATGCTGCTTTGCGGGCAATGAAAATTGAAACCTTGGCCGTGCACGCAGGTCACACCGTAGATCCGGCAACCGGAGCGGTTGCGTCGCCGATTTATCTTTCCACCACCTTCGAACGCGACATCAAAGGAACTTATTCGCGCGGATTCATGTACACCCGCAATGACAATCCGAACCGTCACGCCCTTGAGCAAGGTATAAGCGCATTGGAAGGTGGTGCCGGCGCGGCTGCGTTCGCCTCTGGAACCGGCGCGACCATGGCCGTTTTTCAGGCTCTCGCGCCGGGTGATCATATTCTGGCCCATGTTGACGCCTACTACGGAACAACGCGTTTGCTCCGTGAAATTTTCCTGCGCTGGGGACTTCAAGCCGATTTTATCGACATGAGTAATCTCGCCGCAGTCAAAAAAGCTCTCCGAGCAAAAACAAAGCTGGCCTGGATGGAGACGCCCTCAAATCCGCTGCTAAAAATCGTCGATATTGCGGCCGTCTCGCAAATCGTACATGACGCGGACGCGATTTGCGTTTGCGACAACACCTGGGCGCCCGTGCTGCAACGGCCATTCGAGCTGGGGGCGGATTTAATTCTGCATTCGACCACCAAATATTTCGGCGGACACTGCGATGTCATGGGCGGAATCATCGTTACCAAGGATGGCAATGAGTTCTTTCAACGCATTCGCAGCATTCAATACGAGGGTGGCACTGTCCCCTCGCCTTTCGATTGCTGGCTGATTCTGCGCGGAATGCGCACGCTCCCCTGGCGGATGCGCGCACATTCGGAGAATGCCGCGAAGATCGCAGATTTTCTGGCCCAACATCCAAAAGTGGACCGAGTGCATTACCCTGGGTTGTCCTCCAGCGCCGGACACGACATCGCCGAGCGTCAGATGTCATTGTTCGGCGGAATGCTATCCTTCGAAGTCAAAGATGGCGGTGACATGGCGATGTCGGTTGCGGCGAAGACGAAAATCTTTATTCGCGCGACCAGCCTGGGCGGCGTGGAGAGCTTAATTGAACATCGAGCATCGATTGAGGGCGCCGGAACAACTTCACCCGAAGGCCTCTTGCGATTATCGATCGGCCTCGAGAATGCCGACGATTTGATCGAAGATCTCGATCAAGCTCTTGGATAACACCTCCATCCCCACTTGCGTGGGCAAGCCAAAGGCATGGTATCTGTTTAGCGCGCAAAGCCGCGGCATTCATCTTGAAGTCTGGAGCAGCGTTCCAGAATTGTGTTGCACCAAAGGCGCATGCACTCGGTGCTATCCTTGGGGTGCTGCCAGAATTGTCTTGCGCCAAAGGCGCAGCATTCACTGCGAGCCTGGGGCACCGCCCCAGGATTCATGGAACCCAAAATTCCCTAGCGCTGAAAGCGCGATTCACTTTCGGGGCACCTTCGATGCATGATTAGCGCGATGCCTCAATCACTTAGCAAAGTCATCCTTCACATCATCTTTAGCACGAAGAATCGCGAGCTCTTCCTCGATTCAGACGTGCGACCGCGAATTCATGCTTACCTGGCAACGATCTGCCGAGATCTCGGTGCAGAACTTCTGCACGTCGGCGGTGTCGCCGATCACGTTCACATTGTGACGACGCTGCCGCGAACTCTTTCCCAGGCTCAAGTCGTTGAGCAGATAAAGAAAGCATCCTCGAAATGGATTAAAGAGCTTGACGCTCGCTATCGCACATTTTTTTGGCAGCGCGGGTATGGCGTTCTC
>QHNF01000016.1:7203-7465 GCA_003218345.1 Verrucomicrobiota bacterium
CGAAGACACGGCATCGATTTCGACGAGCGTTATGTCTGGGATTAAAATCACCGCCTGCATTGAATCGCGCTTTCAGCGCTTGGTGGTGATGTAATCGAATCCCTGGGGCGATGCCCCAGGCTAAAGCTCAGGTAGGGCCTTTGGCGCTAAATGCGTACGAGGCATGCGCTACTGTATTCGAATCTTGCTTCGAAAAAGATCGACTATGTCGTGCACTTCGCCCACGCGCAGCAAAAAAGCGCCGCCAAAAAATGCTGTCGCA
>QHNF01000458.1 GCA_003218345.1 Verrucomicrobiota bacterium
ACCGAAGCGGCTCGCCTGCTCGTTAGGCCGATCGCGAGGACGACCAGCGCTGTTACCACGACGATCAGTTCCGGCAACGCAAACTTGAGAAGATCAAGGTAGCTCATATCGCTTTTCCGGTGCGGCAGCATCTTCCGGGTAGCGCACGCGTCTCGCGTGCTGGTTTTGGCGTCGCGCCGAAACAATCTTTTTCTGTGATCGCCAGCACAATGAAACTCCGCAATGGCGAGGACGCCATAGCCAGCACGTGAGACGCATGCGCTGCCCAATCCGCCCCGTTTGCTATGTTCATTTCAGAAATCTCATCGCTTCAACAGCGGGCATGATGCGATCGAGCAACAGTTTGGGATAAAGCCCGACTGCGAGCGTGGCGAACATGAGTAAGGAAGCGCCGCATTTTTCCGCGACAGTAATGCGCTGTTGCTCGTTCCAATCGGGGTCTAGTATCACGCGGCCTTCCTGCATGAGCACGCTTGAGGTTGCCCCGCCGAAAAAGGATTGCTTCACCGCACGCAAAGTGAACGCAGCCACCAACACCATGCCCACGCCCGTCATCCACACGACGACTGGATACGTTTTCCATGCGCCAATGAGAATCGTAATTTCCGCTGCGAACCCGCTGAAACCGGGAATGCCCATCGACGCGGCCGAAGCGACAACAAACGTGAACGCAGCGAAGGGCAGGGCGCGACTCAGATTCATCCCAGAGAGCGCATCAAGTTCGCGCGTGTGAGTGCGCCGATAAATCATGCGTCCAGCAACTGCGAAGAGCAGTGCCGCGATCACGCCATGCGAAAACATTTGCAGCACTGCTCCGGACACGCCGAGTGCATTCGCCGTAGCCAGACCAAGCAGCACGAAGCCCATGTGGCTGACGCTCGAATAACCGATAACGAATTTCAGATCCTGCTGACGCAGCGCCACCGCCGCTGCGTAAACAATTCCAATGACGGCGAGGACGGCGATCAAGTTGCGCCACATGTAGAAACCTTGCGGAAAGAGATTCATCGCTACGCGCAGGCCCGCGTAAGAACCGAGTTTCATTACAATGCCGGCAAGCAACATCGAGCCCGCGGTGGGCGCCGCGACGTGTCCCGTCGGCGCCCAGGTATGCAATGGCCAGATGCCGGCAAGCACAGCGAACCCGAGAAACAGCACAGGAAATGCCCACGATTGGAGTTGCGCCGGAAACTGGAATCGGGCAAGCTCATTCAAGTCTAACGAGCCAGCGGTCACGTAGGCAGCAAGGATTCCCGCGAAAACGAACATGCCGCCACATGCCGCCGAAGAAGGAGTAGAGTGTCAACTTCATCGCTCCGTATTCCTTGTTCGTCGATCCGAAGATCGCGATGAGGAAATATTTTGGAACGATTACCAGCTCGTAGAACGCGAAGAGCAAAAACAAGTCGGCGCTGAGAAAAACACCATAGCAACCGCCGACCACTAAGAGTAGCCAAAAGAAAAATTCGTTCTGCCTGTGATCGACATCCCACGAGAACAGCACTGTGCTCACTGCAGAGATGCCCGTGACCAGAATCATCGTCAGGCTCACGCCATCGATCGCGAGATGGTAATTGATCCCGAGCATCGGCACCCATGGCAGACGTACGACTGTCGTGAGATGTCCAAAGCTGACAATCGGCGTTTGAAAGAACACGATCAGACTGATCGCGAAACCCACGGCAGCGATTAGCAACGCGATCCAACGCGAAAACTTGCCTGGAAGGAAAAGCAGCAACACCGCCCCACCAAACGTGAAGTAAATCGTCCAGGCGATCATCAGCGTTCGCCTGTCCGATAGCGCGCCGTCCTTTCGCGAACGTGAAATCCAATCTCGCGCCGCGGCTTTTCCAATGGCGTTATCAGCTGCCGAATCGCTTCCATAATCGCGGCGATCTCCTGGTCATGTTTGCCGACACGGTCTTCGAGTTCGGAAAATTCACGCCCGAGTTCGCGATTTGCTTCTAACGTCTGGCGCAGATTTACGAACGCCCGCATAATCGCGATGTTCACTCTCACCGCACGCTCACTGTTGAGCACGCTCGATAGCATCGCGACGCCTTGTTCGGTGAAAGCGTATGGGAAATGGCGCCTTCCGCCTCGGCCTTTTGATATTCCAAATTGGAATATCAAAGATTTCGTCTCCTCGGCGGTAAGTTGAAACATGAAGTCCGCCGGAAACCGGTCGCGGTTCCGCCTGACGGTTTTGTTAAGGTTGCCGGTGGTGACACCGTAGAGTCGCGCTAGATCGAAATCGAGAAGGACCCTTTCTTCACGCAGGAAACGAATCGTCTGTGCCACCTGCTGAATTGGAATGATGTCCTTACTCATTCCAGTAGCCTCTCAGGCAAACAGCCGCGCCATCTGAACGACGGTAGTATTGAAGATGTTGAACACGAATTGCGGGGCGATGCCGATAGCGAACATGAGCAATGTCACCGGAATGACGACGAATTTTTCGCTTTGCAAAAGATCGGGAAAGGCGGTGCAGCTCTCGGCCAACGGACCGCTGAAGAGCGACTGCATCGCGCGCATAAACGCGATCGCAGTGACCAGCAGGCCGATTACAGCGACAGCTGTGAACGAAGCTGCCATGGCGAATGAAGCTTTGAAGATCAGAAATTCGCCGATGAATCCATTCAGTCCGGGCAGGCCAAGCGATGAAAACATTGCGACACTCATCCAACCGCACAGCAATGGCGTGCATTGCATCAGGCCGCCGAAGTCGTTAATGCCGCGTT
>QHNF01000459.1 GCA_003218345.1 Verrucomicrobiota bacterium
GCGACGTCGCCGGATTGAACATGCACGTAATTAAATCTCCATTGCCGCACAAATACGCCACACGGGTTGAATCTGGCAGTGATGCCGTGGGCATCGAGTGACTCCATCGCTTTCTCTCCATTGTTCGCTTCGAAACTTTCGCTCTGCGCTGTTAATGCGCTGGTGCGTCGAATCGGCGCGTAGCGGCTATGAGGGAAATGCAAACCTTTCGCGGTTTCATCTTCCATGGCTGCACGGAACGCGTCGCCCTCTATGTAGTGAGTGAGCAGCGGACTGAAAAAAATGGCCGTTCCCGCCAGCGCTGCGATCACGAAAACAATCGCGATCGCCCCCGCGCAAATTAGAAATCTTCTTCGCAAGATGGGGAAATTGACGAAAACACAATCAAATGACGAATGGTCAAATGACTAACGATCGTGGCGACGCTTCTTCGTCATTTGTCATCCGGATTTCGTTATTGACAAAATCAAATTCTCCTCATATCCAGTTGCGCGAAGAGAAACGCGTAAATGTCGGCCAATTGTTTAATGCGCTCGCTCAACGCTGTGCCCTGGCCATGACCGGCACTCGAGCTCGTCCGCAACAGAATCGGATTTCCGGATTTATTCGCTTCATCAAGGCGTGCCGTCATTTTGCGCGAATGATACGGCGCGACGCGTCCGTCGTTTGCGCCAGTCATCATCAAAACGGCGGGAAACTTAGTTCCATCCACAACGTGATGGTAAGGCGAGTAAGCATAAAGGGCTTCGAATTGTTCGGGATTTTTTACCGTCCCAAATTCCGTTACATTGAACGCGCCATTCGGCGCGAGCTCGACGCGCAGCATGTCGTAAATACCCACTTGGGAAACGACCGCTCGCATCAAGTCTGGATGTTGGGTAATCATCGCGCCCATCAGGAGGCCGCCATTGCTTCCGCCTTGGATCGCGAGTTTTTCCGGGCGCGTGTACTTCTCCTTGACCAAGTATTCGGCGGCGGCCGCGAAATCATCGAACACGTTTTGTTTTTTTGTGAGATTGCCGGTTTTGTGCCATTCCTCACCGAATTCTCCGCCCCCTCGAATGTTCGCCACCACGTACACGCCGCCGCGATCGAACCAAAGCCGCCGCGTAAAATCAAAATTTGGCGACAGGCTGATTCCGTAGCCGCCGTAGCCGTAAAGCAGCGTCGGGTTCTGCCCGTCGCGTTTTATTCCTTTGCGGAAAACAATATTGAGCGGAATTTTCGTGCCGTCCTTGGAAGTTGCGAACTCGCGCGTCACTTCGATATCGGCAAATGAGACTGGCGACGTGCTTCGCAACGCTGTCTTCACCGGTTGGGTTTCTCCTTGTGCGCAATGGAACCACGCCGCCGGCTCGGTGTAGCTCACATCGCGAAACAGAAGCGAGTTATCTTCCAAGGCGAGCATCTCCTGAACAGCCGATATTTTTGGAACTGGGATGATTGCTTCATTTTTACCTTCCAACCCGAAGCGCCGGATCTGAGACGGACCGCCGAGCAGATCCCCAATATAAAACGCATCGGCGGCGGGAACGATCTGCTGGATGACGGCTTCACCAGCCGGCACGATCTCAACCGCGTTCTTTAGTTCCGGGGTGTCGAGCGGCAAGCGCAGAATTTTCCCACGCGGTGCGCCGGCGCGCGAGAGAAAATAGAGCGCGTTATCGCGTCCCAGGCGCGCGGCTTTGATTTGATCGCTGAACTGCGTGATTTGCTTCCATCCGCCTAAGGCGGGTCCGTCCAGGCCGAGCAGGTAATGCGCGAAATCGCCGCCATCACCATTCGCCACCGTGGCAAGGATGTATCTGCCGTCCCGCGAAGTTTCGAGCACGATCTCCGCGATCCGCGGAAAGTCTTTGCCAATTGAATACGTGTCCTCGGTTTCAGGCATGCCGAGTTTGTGAAAATAAACCTGCTGGTAAAAATTCAGATCAGCTTCAGATCGCTCACCCTTCCGCGGAAAACGCGTGTAATAAACTCCGGTGCCGTCTGCGTTCCAAGCCGCGCTGCC
>QHNF01000020.1 GCA_003218345.1 Verrucomicrobiota bacterium
ATCAACGCCGCGGCGCGCCACCGGCCGGTTTTTGATTTGCGAATACCGCTTTTTTGAAGCGGCGAATTTTTTCCGGCAGACGCCGAACCAGCTTTGCGGGAACTCGTCCCTGCTTTATTCACTTCCCGGCTTGTGCAACCACTTTTCACAAAATTTTTCCGAATTCTACGCCAAAAGATGCGGTGCGCCAGCGGGCACTAGGATTGGGTAGCGCATGCGTCTCGCGTGCTGGCCAGCGCGTCCTCGCGATCGCGAACTTTTCTTGTGAGTTCGCATCGTCGAAGGTAACGAGATTCAAGCAAAGATTGTTTCGGCGTGACGCCGAAACCAACACGCGAGACGCGTGCGCTACCCAGAGCGCTACCGCCGCGCAATCGCAGCGGTGAGATGTAGCCGCATTCCAAAGAAATCGTCACCAAGATTTTTAAAGATTTCCTTTACTTCTCCGATCTGCTCATGAGAAGTGCCGAACTTTACTCAGCGCCCGCCTGAGGCGGGACCAACAACTCGGAGGATTCAAGACAATGTTAAAAATAATGCTCACTGGTTTCATGCTCCCGTTACTTTTGCTTTTGGGTCCGCCTGAGTCGAGCCCGGGAAATTCGGTATCGCACAAGCAGAAAAGTTCGGGCAACCCGCCTGAGGCGGGGACCGGGACGCTTAGAAAATGATTGTGGAGAACGGGAGCGTTACGATGGATCTCGACCTAAACCAGTTGAACGGAACCGGCGCGATGACAAGAAAATTGGAAACAGTGCGTTTCGCCGTGGCGGCCAAGTCCTTTTTCAGCATTCTTGTGTTTAACGATCTCCTGCGTGGGCCTGAGCAGGGCTCGATGGCGCTCATCCCGCAAAACTCTCCCACTCTCTCTGCTGCATTAAGCGCGTCCTTGAACCAGCTCACAGTGGAGAAACTCCCTTCGACCCAGCAGTTCGATCTTGCCGTGCGCGACGCAAAAACAGGCTTCGCCTTCTTCAATATCCGGGGACATCAATACGATTACGATGCCAATGCGCAGTTACTCAGCCTCAATGGCGGGAGGCTCGTGATTTCACGAGAATTTGCCAACGCGCTTGGGCGGCCCTCAGAAGCTGGTTCTGAAGCAGGAAAAATTTCCATCGGCGCGGCAATGCAGCCGATCGAAATTACGCAGCTGGTGGACCGCGCACCCATATCGGTCGTTATGCCGCCCCTGCGTAGTGCAGCCGGCGCGCAAGCGCCAGCACAGGCGCAGGGCCCGACGCCATTGTTGGGGACATCGAGAGCGTGGAACAGCTCGATGCTGCCGTTGGAGCCCAGATCGGCCTCGCAGCGGGAACAGACTCTTGTAACAACGGCGACCAGCCAGTCGATTGGTTTGCATTGCCTAATACCGATCACCCGGTCGTTCCGCAAATCTCTATCGCATGAGCGGCGGCGCGAATAACAACGAACGCTTTGAACAAATTGGCCAGTCATGGGTAAAACATACGTTCTTGGCGTTGGAAGACACTGTCTGCGGCACGTGTAACACGAGTGGCTGCCAAACAGGCACACACCTATGCCCGGGCTGCTCCGACCCGTACGTCGCAGGCCTGAATGGCGACCAAGACCAGATCGGCTCACGCGCCTGGATCAATCCTTTCACGGGATCTTTCCCATCGAACGCCAATGACCACAGCGGCCACGTCCACAACGGCGTATCCCACCGGATCCTGGTGGAGACGAGTGACCTGGACACAACACAGAACCCGGGCGCGACCTATTTTGGCGAAGCCGCCTACATTAGCCCGCATGAATACACCTGGTGCCAGGCGCACCCCGGGCAATGTAACATGTTTAACAATGTTTCCCATCGTCAGTTCTCAGTCAGCGGCGGCCCTACGAGTTTCAACTTTTCACCTGTGGGTAACACGGTGCGAATGCAGCCCGCCATCACGGTCTGGGCGGGTACGGCGCAACAGTGAACCGGGTTGAGCCCGATCCCGGCAACGATGGCATTTGGTTCATGGGCTACGAGGTGACCAATCCCACTGCTGGCGTTCTGGCATTATGAGTATGCCCTCTATAACGAGAACCTGGATCGCGCTATTCAATCTCTCAGCGTGCCTTTGGGTGCTGGAGTTAATCTAAGCACTATTGGTTTCCACGTCCCGCCTCAGCATCCTGGCTGGCCACACGATGGCACCCAGGGAGATGCTGGATTTAGTAGCTTTCCCTGGACCCGCATTCAGACTGCTGATTCTCTGACTTGGGCGACCGACACCTTCGCGCAAAATCCCAACGCCAATGCAATTCGCTGGGGCACGCTCTACAATTTCAGCTTCGACGCCGACCAGCCGCCACAAACTGCAAACGCGACCATTGGCTTCTTCAAGACAGGATCGCCCATCACAGTTGGAATCCAAGCCCCTGTAGGAGGTGCGACTCCAACCCCAACTCCCACTGTAACACCAACACCAACTCCCACAGTTACGCCTACACCCACCCGTACGCCGAGGCTTCCACCAGCACCGAGGCCTCGCCCGACTCCGCCACCTCGCCCGACTCCGCACTAGCAGGCATGGTGAATAGTGATTAGTGACTGGTGATCAGTGATTGTAGTTATAGCGGTAGCCTCTAAGTCGCTGACGACGACGGCGCGCTCTCGCGAGTTCTGGAGAGCACAGGCTGCCAGCCTGTTCTTTTCGGCAGCTTGCCGAAAAGCTCCTCGAACGCTCGCACCGAAGGTTTCCTTGCAACCACGGGTCGTCGTCGGCAAGCTGCCGACGACAGCAGGCTGGCAGCCTGAGCTCCCCAGAAAGACCGGGCGAAGCCTTGGCAAGAGAGAGAATTGAATGCTTCAACGTTTTCACCTTGCCCCGAAACCAAATTAAGGTTAGGGAAAAATGTGAAAGTAACTCGCGGTTTGATTCTAATGTTCGCCGTGCAAATGTGCGCTTCCTCGACTCAGGCACAATCTATGAACATGATCGGCACATGGAACGTGGAGATCATGTTTGGGAATGCCGACCACCGTTCACTCCGCTTTGACGCGCAAGCCGCCGGAAAAGGCTCCTTCCTGTTGCTCGATCCACGATTGAAGGTCTGGGGACCCGCCAAGCCTGCGGAGACGAAGTGGACTCAGGGCGGTGGAAACTCCGTGACCTTTTCTGGCGCCGTAGAATTTCCACTCGGCAACGTCGGGCGTGACGCGGGAACATTGGAGTTCAAAGGAAAATTTGAGACGCCAAGCTTGATCACCGGCGAGGTGGAATTCTCGCCCCTCGTTGGAGACAGACCATCGAAGCACGGCACCTTCAAAGCCACTCGTGTCACTCAATAAGAGCTATCAGAAGCAAACGAAGGTAACGAAGTCCAAAAACCAAATTGCAAACGTCGTTTTCTTCGCCGCGTTCTGAAAAAGTTCTCTGCGCTCCGACGCATTTCGCGTGAAGCGCTTTGAGAGTGCGATGCGTTTTCGCATCGTTTCGGGAAATTAACGGCAATGCCGCTGGGAGAGCCAATGGGCGATCCGGTTTGTGAAATCAGTGTATTCGCTTAAGACTAACTGGATCAAGATGCCTGACGGCTTCTAGGGTATCGAGCTGGGCCTGAGCGTCAGCGAGCGCTAAAAGCGACGCGAAATAGGAACAGAGTTGTTACCAAAGGAAACCGACCTCTGATCTCAGACGTCTGAAAATACTCCGGTCATCCGGCCGAACTGAAGGCAGCCGTGTCGGCTGCAATCTCTCCATGTGTTCGCAGGCGAAACGCCCGCCACTACAGCGCCGCGGCTCCTCGAACAAAATTAAAATCCGTGCTATCCGCGTAATCTGTGGTTCTCCCCGGATTCTTGGAGTCAAAAATCAAAAAATCTGTAAAAATCCTAGACACGCTCGGGCACTCTGAACTAGAAACGACGCCTTGCCGCCGGAGGCAAAAAAGGTCTGAGAGCAAAAATAGAAGATCAACTCCAATTAAAAAAGTGTTGACGCGTTCGGGCGCTTGGCTACAAGCGACGCTTCACATTCAAATTCCATCCACTTCAACTCCACTCATGAAAAAGAAATCCACTTCACAATCCGCCTTCTTTAATCTGCGTACCTTAGTCGGTCTGTTTATAGCCCTGGCTAGCGTCTCTCTGGCGCTGCTCGCCACGGCGAATCCGTTCGCACCGGCCGGCGCACAAGCGCAGCAGAAGTATAAGGTTACGACCAGGTCCATCGACCCACTCGTCCCTCCCATGTTTGACTGCTCCAAGATTCACGAGTTTGGCATCGACAAGCAGGAAAACTTCCGAGCCGGAGCCATCATGATTTACTGCGGCCTTTCCGGGGGAGGTAAACCTTCTCATGGCAGAGCCTTCTCCAAGCTTGTCCAAAACCTGATGGCGCCCGTGGCGTACGGCGCGACGGACGTCAACCTAATCACCGGCACTGAGAGCTTTCCCAACGTTACCCAGTCGGAGACATACACGACCGCTAACCCAGATAACCCCGACCAGATCGTCGTCGCCTACAACGACTCACGAGGCCGCTTCGCCAACCCGATCAACATTTCCGGCGCGTCGGTCTCGACCGATGGCGGCACCACCTTCACCCGACTCACCCGGGCCAATGGTCAAAGCCCCTTCGACAATACCTTTGGCGACCCAGTAATTCTGTACAACAAACCAAGCGGCACTTGGTTTACCGCCTGGCTCGACGGGAGTTGCGGCGGTCAGGGGATCGGCGGGTACAAGTCCAACACCCCCGATGACCCGAATAGCTGGACTCATTACTGCGCTCACAACGGCGGTGCAGACGACCGCGAGTCCGGCTTCGCCGACAACAATCCGTCCTCTCCCTTTTTCGGGCGGATATACATTTCCTGGAACGACTTCAATGTTGGCAACGCGAACATCTTCGTCACCTTCTCCACTGACAACGGCCTTACGTGGCACAGTCCGATAATGGTGAGCACCCAGGCTACCTTCATCCGCGACGTCCAGATCACTGGCGACCTTGGCGGCAACGGGGTGGTGTACATCGCGGGCATGGACGAAGGCGGCGGTGGCTTCCCCCACAACGACAACAACCTCATCTTTAAATCAACCGACGGCGGTGTCACTTGGAGCAATACCTACACCGGCCCCAGCTTCCCCGGACCGGGCGTGACAGCTGTCGGCTACTTCGCCTGTATGTTTCCGGATAACGGCGGCTACTGGCGGCACCAGGGCTGGGGTGAGCCTGCTGCATTCAACAATATCGTTCACCTGGTCTATGCGCAGCACGGCGCTGGCAGTGACCCGGGCGATGTCTATTACATCCGCTCCACCGACGGCGGTGTGACCTTTGGCGCGCCGGTGAAGTTGAACACCGATGCCACGACCCGTCCTCAGTGGCAGCCCAACCTCTCGGTCAGCCCGACCGGCACGCTCTGGGCGACATGGTATGACGCGCGCGAGAGCGCCAACTGCCAAGTTGGTAACACTGGCATCCCCTGTTACAGGATGTGGTCGCGCAAGTCCAACGACAACGGTGTGACATGGTTGCCTGACGATATGCTCTCGGACGTAGTCTCCCCGCTGCCGGCGCAGCCAGACAACGGTATCCAACCGACCTATGCGGGCGACTACGACTACGGCTCTGCGCTGCTCACCAAGCATCTCACTTCATGGGTGGACGGGCGGGTGGCCATCAGCGGCCAATCCCAGCAGGATGCCTTCACAGATAGGGAGTCGGTAACTCCGAGCGCAACACCTACAGCGACGCCAACACCCACCTCCACTCCGAGGGTACCTCCGACGCCGCGGCCGCGTCCGACGCCGCATCCCCGTCCCTGATTAGTAAATCGTCACCCGGGAACTCGCGAAGCAATTCGCGAGTTTCCCAGGGCTGGCGAAAAGCTCGCCACAAGGGAGCGATCGCATGTTGTAGCCCAGGTCGGTCTTGCCGACCAGACTTCTCCGTTTGATTTCGCACTGCCTGCCCGCCGTGCGCCGTTGTGAAAGGTAGGACGCGTCACTCCCGTGCGCGCCGCAGGCGATTATCGAAGAAGTGCGGCTAGCCAGTGCGCTGAACGAGCGTTGTTTGCTCGTCTCGTGCAATACGAAAGCCTTTCCAGCAAACCAGCCCGGGTGCATTTTCCTTACCGCCGCTAGAGCAACCTTTTGAATTTGCCCACGAAATACATGAAGGACACGAAAGTTTCATGCTCTCCGTCTCGTATTTTTTTGTGTCTATTCGCGTGTTTCGTGGGCAGTTGTTTGTTTTATCGACGCCAGGACCGCATCGCCGGCATCCGTGCGGCACAATTGATTCCAGTGCTGGGGCACACAATTGACTCCGAAGGCTTTTGCGAGTTAATGGTGATGAAAAACCAACTGCCTTCAGCGACCCATTACGGAATTGTGTGCGGCAGCTTTTTGCGGACGGGCAGATTCATGTGCGGAATGTAACGGAATCGACTAATCAATTAAAATACGAAAGCTGGGGCCTGGATCACCTGCGGCGCGCGTTCATCGTATTCCCGAGTCGCACTCCCATTGGACCCTTGTGATTTGACCCGTCATAACATCGACTTCGAACGGGCCATAGTGGCCGATGCCGCGTCTCTTTCCCTGCATGGAAACTTTGTAGTGTCCAGGAGCTAACGAAGTTCGAAAGCGCCCCTGCTCATCGGTAGTGAATGATGCCACCTCGCCTTTTTCATTTTCCACCACGAACGTTGTGTTCGCGAGCGGCTGTGAGCCAGGAGCACCAGCTCTGGTCGGCCCGGGCTGAGTCGGACTAATCGTAATTACTCCTTCCATCCCTGTTCCTGATCCGGACGGAGTTTGCCCAGCAGAAACGCGCGTAGCCATAACAACGAGTCCCAAAACGATGAGGACTTTTCGGAATACCATTATTTAATTACTCCCACCAGTTCGAACTGGGTCAAACGATTTGCGTCGATGCTGGCAAGATCTGTTTTCTTGGTTTGCGAAACGACGAACGAGCCGGGTGGTTTCATCGTAGGCGGTTACGAACCAAATTGTATCAGGCGTCTGACTTGTTGATTAGGCGCGTGGCACGCACCTCCACCAATTTGTTTCGCCAACGTTTGATCTGCGCCGCGACGTTTTCCGGCGAAGGTGCGCCGATTGCGACGCGTTTTGCGAGTGAACGGCGAATGTCGAAAATCTTCATCACATCGACATCAAAAAGTGATGAGAAGGATTGCATCGTGGAAAGCGGGATTTGATTCAATGGTAGCTTCGCTTGTGCAGCGCGTATGACGAGTCGCCCAGCGATTTCGTGAGCCTCGCGAAAGGGCGCTCCTTTCCTTACCAGATATTCCGCCAGATCGGTCGCAAAAAGGTTCGGATCGCTTGCCGCGGCTTCCATGCGTTGGCGGTTGATTTTTAGTTCGGGCAGCATCGCAGTGAAAACTTCCAGTACGGCGCTAACAGTATCGACGGAATCGAAAAGGGCTTCCTTGTCTTCTTGCAAGTCGCGGTTGTATGAAGAGGGAAGCGCTTTCATCATTGTCAGAATCGACATCAAATTTCCATAAAGCCGTCCGGTCTTCCCCCGCGTCAGTTCGGCCATGTCGGGATTTCTTTTCTGCGGCATCAAGCTTGAGCCGGTGGAAAATGCGTCACTGAATTCCAGAAAACCGAATTCAGTCGTGCTCCAGATGATCAAATCCTCGCTCAGACGGGAGAGATGCAGACCAATCACGGCGAGACAAAAAAGAAATTCGCACACAAAATCGCGATCGCCCACGGCATCGACGCTATTCTGGCTCACGCACGAAAAACCGAGGTCGCGCGCGATGGGTTCGCGATTCAGAACGATTGTCGATCCGGCCAGCGCACCGGAACCAAGTGGAAGGACATCGGTTCGAGCCAAGCAATCCTGAAGGCGATTCGCGTCGCGTTCGAATGCCTCGATCTGCCCAAGCAAGTAATGCGAAAAAGTTATCGGCTGGGCGCGCTGCAGATGCGTGTAACCAGGCATCACCAGATCGAAATATTGTTCAGCAAGATCGAGCAGCGCGGTCTGCAAATTTCGCAAGCGACCAGATACTTCTGCAATCTCTGCTTTTACATAGAGCCGAAGATCGAG
>QHNF01000021.1:0-6609 GCA_003218345.1 Verrucomicrobiota bacterium
CTGTGGCGAGCGCGCTTAGCCTTGTAGTATCATTTCTGGGTCTCGCGGCGCTCTTTATGTCGCTCGATGCCTATTTCATCGGCATCATCCAGGTGCTGGTCTACGCCGGGGCCGTCATGGTCCTTTTTCTTTTCATTATTATGCTCCTCAACCTTCGCGCGGAAGAGGAGCGCCGGATCAACTGGCTGGCGTCGACGTGCGGAATTACCGTCGCGCTCATCCTATTGATCCAGATTTCTTTTGTCGTCAGCCACTTCCAGATCGCCCAACAAACCTTTCCGCCGCTGACAAGATCGACAATTGATGATGTTCGGAATGTCGGGGCGCTACTCTTTAGCAACTACAATCTGCCGTTTCAAATCGTCGGCGTTCTCGTACTGGTGGCGACGATCGGCGTGGTGCTTTTGAGCAAACGCGAGCCGCGATAAAGAGCAAATTTAAGCCCGCGAAACACACGAAATCACACCAAAACAGCAGAAGCCAGAAACCTGCAGATGTTCCAGCTCCAAATTTCGCATCACTCCGTGTGTTGGGTGGGCAAAAAATAACATGATCACGCTGGGCGATTATCTCATCGTAAGCGGCGTTCTTTTCTCGATCGGGTTTGCCGGCGTGATGCTGCGCCGCAATCTCATTATTATTCTCATGTCGCTAGAATTGATGTTGAACGCGGCAAACTTATCGCTCGTCGCTTTTTCGCGATTCCGTGTCGATTCAACCGGTCTGCCGAATTACAACGCGCAAGTGTTCGTCTTCTTTATCATCACGGTGGCAGCAGCCGAAGTTGCCGTGGGTCTTGCAATTCTTGTCGCCCTATTTCGCGCCCGGCAAACAACCGACGTCAAAGACATCAGCAGCTTGAAATTTTGAGCCCGCGAATCACGCGAATTAACGCGAAAATTATGACAGAAATCATTTACAAGACAGAGAGCTACGCCATCATCGCTGCCTGCTTGGAGGTTTACAACGAGAAAGGTTGCGGCTTTCTGGAGCCCGTTTACCAAGAGTGCTTAGGAATTGAGTTCGAGTGTCAACGAATTCCCGCAATTCCTAAACCGTCGCTCACGCTCAGCTATCGTACCCGAATCCTGACCAAGAATTATGAGCCAGATTACGTCTGTTTCGGCAAAATCATCGTCGAACTCAAACCCGTTTCTGCATTAACCGACGAGCACCGTGCGCAGTTATTGAATTATTTGCACGCAACCGGTTTTGAGCTTGGCCTGTTATTAATTTCGGCCATTACCCGAAACTGGAATACGAACGCAGTGCGGAGACCCAGCCCACAAAGCTAACAAGCGACTTTTCCGATGTCTCTCTCTAATTATTCGCGTCCATTCGCGTCATTCGCGGGCTGAACCGATGAACCAAACGCTTCCGTGGATTATTCTTCTCGCGCCGCTGGTTAGCGCGGCTGTTATCACGCTGTTCACGATTCGGTGGAAACCGCTAAGCAGTTTTATCTCGATCACGGCGGTACTCATAAGCTTCGTCTGTAGTTGTTTGATCTTTCTGCGACCGGACGTCTCCGCCGCGGAAATGACCTGGATTGACATCGCCGGGGTATTTCGCGTCCCGTTTGGTCTGACGCTGGACCAGTTGAGCAAGACAATGCTCGTTTTGGTTTCCGGTATCGGAGCAACCATCCATATCTATTCGCTGGGCTACATGCGGGATGACGAAGGCAAGTCCCGGTATTTCGCAGCGCTGTCGCTGTTCATGTTCGCGATGCTCGGCATCGTCCTCGCAAACAATTTCGTCATGCTCTTCATTTTTTGGGAATTGGTTGGCTTTACCTCTTATGTGCTGATTGGCCACTGGTTCTATCGCGATGCAGCCGCAGAGGCGGCAAACAAAGCATTCATCACCACGCGCATTGGTGATTTCGGATTCATGTTGGGCATCTTGATGATTTGGATGGCGACCGGCTCCATTGTTTTCGCGGAGATCATTCCGCGGATGTCGGGTCTGGCAGGTCATTCGGCATTCGTGACAATTGCCGCGCTCTTGATCTTCTGCGGAGCGGTTGGAAAGTCGGCACAGTTTCCACTGCACGTGTGGTTGCCGGACGCGATGGAAGGTCCGACGCCAATCTCCGCTTTGATCCACGCCGCGACGATGGTCGCAGCTGGTGTTTACATGCTGGTCCGTGTCGCGTTCGTCATTCAAGCATCGCAAACTGCGCTTCTGGTAGTGGCGTGGATCGGCACCATCACCGCGGTAATGGCTGCGTTAATCGCAACACAGCAAAACGACATCAAGCGCATTCTCGCCTACTCCACATTGTCGCAACTTGGTTACATGGTAATGGCTGTCGGTCTCGCCTCGAATGACGCCGCCATGTTTCACCTCTTTACCCATGCGTTTTTTAAAGCACTTCTCTTCCTCGCTGCCGGCTCGGTCATCGTGATGCTTCATCACGAACAAAACATCTGGAAAATGGGAGGCCTTTCCCGAACACTTCCGATCACATTCGTTAGTTTCGCGGTTGGCGCCCTGGCATTGATCGGCTGCCCGCCGTTCAGCGGATTTTTCAGCAAGGACGCAATCCTGGCGCTCGCCTACGAACGCAACGCGTGGATCTTCGTTGTGGGTGTGTTCACAGCTTTCTTAACGGCCTTTTACGTTGTGCGCCTCCTCGCCGTCGTTTTCTTTGGCGACTCACGCAGCGAAGCCGCGCGCGAAAGCAGCGAATCACCGCCGGTGATGACCGGCCCGTTGATCGTGCTGGCGCTGCTGGCTGCTTTTGGCGGATTCGCGTTCTTCGCGCGGAATTTCCTCGCGCTCCCACGCGAAAAGGAGGTTGTGCTCCTTGTCCCTGCACTTGCCATCGGCATGCTGGTTTTGGGAAGCTTGCTGGCCATCGCTCTTTACCGGAATCGGACAAGTGAGCCACTCGATATCGAACTTCTGCGGCGCAAATTTTACGTCGACGAGTTTTACCGCCGGCTGATTGATTGGACGCAGGAAGTCCTCGCGCGGATCTGCGCCTTTTTCGATCGATGGATTATTGACACTGGGGCTGTCGATGGCGGCAGCCGCGGAACTTTAGGGATCGGAGCGCTGCTACGGCTGATTCAGGTTGGCAACCTTCAAACCTATGTATTCCTCTTCGGGCTGGGTGTTGTCGCCCTCATCTACTTCGCCGTTTTCCGCTAATGGTCTTGTTCGTCATTTTGTGCCCGATCGTTGCCGCCATTTTGATCATGGTTGGCGCGCCCGCCCGTAAGACGGCGCTAGCCGCGTCGGTTCTAGCGTTTGGGGCGACCTTGTTTCTTATCGCGTCCTTTAAACAGGGCCAACATGATTTTCAGCACGTTACCTCGTTTACAATTTCGCCCGAGTGGCGACTGAGTTTCACAACAGGCATCGACGGCTTGAGCCTGGTAATGGTGTTACTTGCCACAATCGTCACGCTGGCCGCCGTTTGGTTTACCGGCACGATCGACAAATATGAAAATGCGTTCTACGCCTGTCTTTTGTTTATTTCCGGCGGCGCAATCGGCGCATTTGCTTCGATCGATTTATTTTTCTTTTATGCGTTTCACGAGCTCGCGCTAATTCCCACGTTTTTGTTAATCGGAATTTGGGGGAGCGGAAATCGTGTCGCGGCGGCGTGGAAGATCACGATCTATCTGGCAATTGGCAGTTTCATCTTGTTGCTTGGGCTGATCCTGCTTTATCAAAGCGTTCCGGCTGTTTCGCGCAGCTTCGATATTCGCACGTTGACGGCAGCCGCGAGCCTGGGGCAAATCGCAGCGGAAGCGCAACGCCACATTTACCTGCTGCTACTAATCGGATTCGGAATTCTCATCTCGCTTTTCCCGTTCCATACCTGGGCGCCGGAAGCGTACGCGTCGGCTCCGGCACCCGCGGCGATGTTGCACGCCGGTGTGTTAAAAAAATTCGGGTTGTATGGCTTGTTGCGTCTGGCTATTCCTCTCTTGCCCGAAGGCGCACGTCACTGGACCAATCTGCTCGTGGTGCTGCTGCTCGGGAACATCATCTACGTCGGACTGGTTACAATCGCTCAGAAGCGGCTCGATTGGATGCTCGGTTACTCGAGCGTCATGCACATGGGTTACATTTTTCTGGGGATTGCCAGCGCCACGATTCTCGGCACGACCGGTGCTGTTGTCTTGATATTTGCTCACGGCCTTTCGATCGCGTTGTTGTTCGCTATCGCCGGAGAATTGCGCAAACAAACCGGCACATTGGTTTTCGATGAACTTGGCGGTCTTGCCAAAGTGATGCCCTTCGCTGGGCTCGCTTTTGGATTTGGCGTTTTCGCCGCGATTGGTCTTCCTGGCTTCGCCAACTTCGCCGGCGAAATCATGATCTTTTTTGGCGCGTTTAAGAACGGCTGGGAGATGGATCGGTTTCATATTTTTCAAATCGCGACCGCGCTTGCGCTTTGGGGCGTGGTGATCTCGACGGTTTATATGCTGCGCGCTTATCGCAAAGCATTCATGGGCATACTGAATGACCGTTGGAACGGACTTGTTGATTTTCGATCCGGTTTGCGCATACCAGTCGCATTGCTCGTCGGCGCGCTTCTTTGCTACGGATTTTTTCCGCAATTCTTTGTGCGAATGGTGACACCTGGGTTTCGCACTTATCTCACGGTAAACAAATCACGATGATTACCGCGCCGGAACTTGAGATCACGGTGCTGGTGCTCGGGATGGTGATTCTGATGGTAGAAGCGTTTGCCACGAACATCGACAAACGCGTTTTGGCCTTCGCTGCAATTACCGGGCTGGCGATAGTTCTCCTCGCGACCTTCTTTGTCACCCCCGGTGCCTCGCCCAGTCCAACGACCGGCTTCTGGAGCTTCTACACCGCAGATCGCCTGTCGATCTTCTTCAAGCAATTCGCATTGGTAACCACGATCTTCGTGCTGATCATGATGACCGATTACGCGCCGGTAGTGCGCAGTTCGTTTCCGGGTAGCACATCGCAAGCAGGCCTCGGCGAATTCTTCGCGCTCCCCATTTTCACATGTGTCGGACTGATGTACCTGGTATCAGCAATCGATTTTGTCTTCATCTTCGTCTCCCTCGAGCTGGTAACGATTTCGTTTTACGTGCTGGTCAGTTTTACCCGGCGCAATCCGATTACACTCGAAGCGGGCATCAAATACCTCGTGTTAAGCGCGCTCTCCACAGCGTTTCTTGTGTATGGAATCGCGTGGATCTTCGGCGTGACCGGTCAAACAAATCTGCAGCGAATCACGGAGGTGTTGGCGAATCCGGGGACAGACCGCGGCGCAGCGCTGTTGGGCATGGTGTTCATTCTGGTCGCGCTTGGTTTCAAGATCGCGGCCGTGCCATTTCAAATCTGGGTGCCGGATGTTTATCAAGGCGCGCCCACGCCTGTGACTGCGTATCTCTCCGTCGGTTCGAAGGCGGCCGGATTCGTCGTGCTGCTGCGGGTGTTGCAGCCGTTCCTGGCGTTACCACAAATGCAGCGGCTGATTGTTCTCATCGCGCTGCTCACATTGATTTACGGAAATCTCGCAGCGCTGCCGCAGGCGAACCTGAAACGACTCCTTGCTTATTCGAGCATCGCACACGCCGGCTATCTGCTGATCGGTGTGGCGTGTTTCGACGGACGAGCTGTAAGTTTTTACCTCGCTGCTTACCTGCTCATGACGCTGTTGAGCTTCGCTGTTTTGATAATTGTCGCTCAGCAAACCGGCGAGCAAATCTCGGATTTTGACGGATTGGCAAAACGATCGCCCTTCCTTGCCTTCGCGATGTTAATCGGCATGGTCTCGCTTGCGGGAGTACCGTTTACCGCGGGATTCTTAGGAAAGTTTTTTATCTTCTACGCCGCGCTGAAACAGCACCAGATCGCGCTTGTTGTCGTCGGCGTGATCACCGTCGGCTGCGGCTTTTACTATTATCTTAAAGTCGTTCGCGCGATGTACTGGCAGTCCACCGCGAAGATCGACAAGATCCCTGTGACTGGACTGTCACGTCTGGCGATCAGTGCGTTGATTATCGCAACGATCTGGTTGGGAATTTTTCCGCAGCCGGTACTGGATGCGTTACAACGATAACACTGAACGGCTTGGGCAGCTGTTGAGCCGGTACGGCTATGTCTACAAAGGGAGGGACAGCGCGGCGCGCTGTCCCTGCGATTTGTGCTCCCGGTCAAGAGTTGGCATTTCACCGAGGAGTCGGATAGGGACGCGGCGTAGGCTGAGGCCTTGGAGTCGGGTGACGCCCGGGGTCGGTGTCTCCGTGGGTGTGAGTGCTACAGTAGGTGTAGCTGTTGGCGTTGCAGTAGGCGTCGGAGTGGGTGTCGGTGTTGACGAGCGTCAAAGCCGCTGACGCGTATAACTTCGTTCGCCCCACCGAAGTTGGAAAACAGAAACTCTCCAGAGACAGGATCAATCATGGCCCCCTCGGCTACCGTAAGTCCCTGAATGAAATCCTGCGTGCTTGCGACAATCGGATCGCCGTTTGCGTCCAGGGGAGCGGTTACGACCTTGCCACCCTGATGCAGCGCGATCAGCACGCTGTTAGAAGGAAATACCGGTGAACTGGGTGGCACCAAAAGCTATGCCTTCGGGCCCGCCACCGAGGTTCTCGCGAAGCATTG
>QHNF01000021.1:6685-9620 GCA_003218345.1 Verrucomicrobiota bacterium
TCATGCTGCCTGCCCAGGGAATCCTGGCGGCACGAAACCTATCGAGCCAACGGAAGCCACTGTGCTGAGCGGAGTGAGGTCAATTACCTTATCCGGCGCGGTTCTGCCAGCTTGAGTCTGCTCCAGCTGATTGACAGGGAAGCGCGTTACAAAGAGCAGATTCTCCGGTCCAAAGACAACGCTTCCGTCGTTGTATTGACCAATTGCCGATCTAGGGCTCGGATACAGTGTAGCCGTGCCGGAGCGCGTGCCGGAGCCGTGGCTGAGTTGGTCTTGTTAGATGTCGTCTAGAGCGATCATACTATCAGCCGTGTTAGTCGCGGTCGCAGTGGTAGCTAGTGTCACGCATCTACTCGTCGGAAATCCGTTTGATCCACTCGATAACAAGCGGTTCTCTGCCCGAAGCATGGCAGAGAGCCAGTGTAGCTTACGATATGGAAGCTCGTGCACGGATGTGTCGCGATCTGATCAAGCGCTTTCTCCAGCACGGTATAAAGAGAAACGAGTCGTAACCCTCCTTGGCCCGCCAGATCAGATTGAGGATGGACACGGTTCGGAGCATGATCGACTGATTGGAACGCGGTTTTATCGGTACATTGGGAACTGGAGTTTTCAGGGAGGACGATGCCTTTCTATAGGTGCATTTCGATTCACAAGATCGCGTGATCAAAGCAGCAATTTACGGTTATTGACTAGCAGCCAAAAGATCTAGCGAAGCGCTCGCAGTCAAATGAAGAAGAGGTAGAAAGTAGGATCAGGAAAATTGCCGGAGCTAGGGGCATCTGTTATGCGCGTCGCTGCAATCTATGATATCCACGGGAACCTCCCCGCACTTGAGACTGTTCTCGAAGAGGTTCGTCAAGCAGAAGTGGATCAAGTAGTGGTCGGGGGCGATGTTGTTCCCGGCCCCATGCCCAGCGAAACGCTTAGGCGTTTGCTGGACTTGGACCTGCCTACGCACTTCATTTGCGGCAATGGTGAACTGGCCATTTTGGCCCAAATGGCCGGGGCGCGGACCGGGTCGGTCACCTACTGGGGCACGACCTCAGGCGCGCGTCCCCCAGCAAGTATCATCGAAATCTATCGTTGGACTGCCGCACAGCTTCAGCCAGAATTCGAGCCGGTGCTCGCGCGTTGGCCTAAAACGCTCCAGCTTGAGATTGACGGCCTGGGCCAGGTACTGTTCTGCCACAGTACGCCGCGCAGCGAAACAGAGGGCTTCACCCGGTTGACCTCTGAAGACCGCCTCCTGCCGCTCTTTGAACCATTCCAGGTCGCAGTGCTCGTCTGCGGTCATACCCACATGCAGTTCGATCGAATGATCGGAAGGACTCGAGTGGTGAATGCCGGCAGTGTGGGGATGCCGTTTGGAGAACCAGGCGCGTATTGGCTCTTACTTGGACCCGACGTTCAACTTCGCCATACACCCTACGATCTGGCGAAAGCTGCTGAGCGCATTCGCGCGACGAGTTATCCGCAAGCTCAGGAGTTCGCAGCCCATAACGTTCTGCAACCGCCATCAGAGAAAGAAATGCTTGAAGCATTCACCCACGTAGAATTGAAGTAAACGATTCCTGAGACTCGACGACACGCCCGCTGAAAGATTACGCAGCATTTCTCGACGCATTGCGAAAGGGCAAGTTAGATGACCGTTAGATTATGCATTAGCTGCTCTTGATCAGCACCGCGACAAATCTTGGTCCGTCTGACGCATGACTCAACCTACTGCGACTTGCGCACATCAAAGCCGCGGCTGAGCTTTGTCCCTTAGATCGGCCAATCGGAGGAAGTCCATATGGCACTCGAAGGAAAGCACGCGCTCATCACCGGCAGCTCGCGTGGAATCGGGAGAGGGATTGCTCTGGCATTGGCAGACAGTGGCGTCAACATCGCGGTGCACTACTTTCAAAATCGAGGTGCGGCGATAGAGACGCTCGCCCAGGTCCGTAAACGCGGATCTGATGGTTTCCTCGTGCAGGCCGATGTGATGCGCCCGAATCAAATCGCTGAGATATTTCGTAAGCTCAACACCGAGTTCGGGAAGCTCGACATCTTCGTCAGCAACGCAAGGCCTGAGGCGCCCACGTTTTTTCAGCCGCCTCTGAATATCACCTTGAAACAGTGGGATACAGCGTTCGATTCGCAGGCGAAAGCGTTCCTCGTCGGCGTTCGGGAAGCGCTTCCGCTGATGAGTGATGGAGGAAGAATCTTCGCTATCACTTACGCGGAAGGGAGCCGCACCGGTGGCCTCCAACCCTGGGTCGGCATGGGATCAGCGAAAGCCGCGCTGGAATCACTCGTCAGGTATTTCGCTGTAGCCATTGCGAAACAGGGTATAACGGTGAACGCAATCAGCCCGGGATGGACGGAAGACAGCGTTATGAACACGTTGCCCGAGCAACTCCAGGAACTCATTCGGAACTGGCACAACCGCGGTTGGACACCGATGGGACGCTTGGGGACGCCGGCGGATATCGGCGACGTCGTTGCACTCCTCTGTTCCGAGAAAGCTCGCTGGATTACCGGGCAGGTGATCTACGCGGATGGTGGGGCATCGTTGATGAATCCAGAGGTCCCGCCCGAAATACAAATCGGATAATGTTATGGAACTCGAAGGCATTGATCATGTAGCTCTCGCTGTGCGCGACATCGAGCGATCGGTCAAGTGGTATATCGAAGTCCTCGGATTCGAGCGACTTCACGAAGCCATGTGGAATGGCGTTCCGACCTTCGTCGGCAAGGGAAACACTGGAATCGCACTGTTCCCGGTGAGCTCGCACGCCGGAGCGGCATCATCGGCGCGCAGTGGCATCCGCATGCTTCATCTCGCCTTTCGCGCGAATCGCGATAGTTTTGTTGCAGCGCAACAGGAGCTTAAAAAGCGCGGCATCAAATTCGAATTCCAAGACCACGAAATTTCGCACTCCATCTATTT
>QHNF01000022.1 GCA_003218345.1 Verrucomicrobiota bacterium
AGCTTCTTATCGGTCTTCGTGTCGGCGTATTTATCGAGCAGGTTGTGAACGATGTTCATCTCGCCGCCCACGCACCAATGCGCCCACGGCTTGCCATCGCTTAGATCGACGACTTGCGAATAGGGTTTATAGAACTCGATGCCGAGATCGCGCAATACCGTGTCCCAGAACCACGCGATATCCGTGGTCGATCGTCGCATCAACTCGGCGTAGGAACCGAGCCGATGCTTATCGATGAATTGCTGGAGATTGGATCGCGCAATCAGTTCCGGCGATGGATGCCAGACGAATTCGCCGCCAAATTGAAACTCACTCACGCATCTATTTTCCTGTCATTCCGAGCGAAGTCGAGGAATCCCGTTGTGAAAATTCTCGGTAACGCCGCGGGATTCTTCGACTCCACGGAGGTTTATCCTGAGCGAGCGAAGCGAGTCGAACGGACTGCGCTCAGAATGACAGGAGACGGTTGCCGATGTGCAATTCATCGGCAGATTGAATTGCAACTTTCCATGAAGACAACGCTTGCTCGTCAACTCGCTGATTACTCCTGCGCACTTCGCTTTGAAGATCTTTCAAAAGAAGCCGTGCACGAAGTGCGGCGGCGCGTGCTCGATTCGTTAGGCTGCGCGCTCGGCGCGTGGAAGGAAGAGCCGTGCGCGATTGCCAGGAAAGTCGCGTCGGATTTTTCAGCAAAACACGGATCGACCATTATCGGCACAAATCACAAGGCGCCGCCGGACTGGGCAGCGTTCGCGAACGGCTGCGCTATCCGTTACTTCGATTACAATGATACGTATTTGTCGAAGGAGCCCGCGCATCCGAGCGATAATATTTCCGCCGCGCTGGCGATCGCGGAAAGTGTCCGGGCGACGGGGCAACAATTGGTCACCGCTATCGCGCTTGCGTACGAAGTGCAATGTCGCTTGTGCGATGCCGCAAGTATTCGTGCGCGCGGCTGGGATCACGTGACTTACGGCACGTTTTCGACCGCACTGGCGTGCGCGCATTTGATGAAACTCGATCCTGAGAAGACCCGTCATGCGGTGAACATCGCAGGCGTAGCGGGAGCGGCCATGCGTCAGGCGCGCGCAGGGGAGCTCTCGCACTGGAAGGGCGTGGCTTTCGCGAACGCGGCGCGACACGGCGTTTACTCGGCCCTGTTGGCGCGCGCAGGAATGACCGGGCCAGGGCCGATCTTCGAAGGGCAAATGGGTTTCGAGAAACAGTTGGGTGTTTCGCTGGGCAACGTCGGAGAGAAATTCGCTGTTCCGTTTCCGAAAACAGAGAACGGTCCTGCCACAATGATTTTGAGAACGAGCATCAAATACTGGCCGGCGGAATATCACAGTCAAAGCGCGATTGAGGCGGCGCTCTCTTTGCGAAACGAGGTTGGCGATCCTTCCAAAGTTAAACGCGTTATCATAGAGAGCCACGACGCAGCCGTGGACATCATCGGCAGCGAACCGGAGAAATGGCAACCGAAGACGCGCGAGACGGCGGACCACAGTTTGCCGTACATCACGGCAATTGCATTGATTGACGGCGAGGTGACGAGCAAACAATTCGAGCCGCAGCGGTTCAAGGATCGCGAGGTTTGGAAATTTTTGCAGAACGTGAAGGTGGAACGTAATGCCGAACTGAGCGCGATGTATCCCGGCGCAGTTGGCAACATTGTTCATGTCGATCTTGTCGATGGCCGGCGATTGACCAAGCGAGTTGATTACCCCCTTGGGCACGCGAAGAACCCGCTGAAAGATCCGGAGGTGGAAGAGAAATTTAGCGCTCTGGTTGAACCGATGCTCGGCAGCGATCGGGCGCAGAAGATTGTCGATCTTGTTTGGAAGCTGGATGAAGCGAAAAACGTGGATGAGCTGATGCGCTCGATCGAATTTCCCAACACTGAAATGATCAGAGATTCTTCGACTCCGCTCGGAATGACAGAGGCTCGCTCGACATGACAAAGGAAAGCAGGGCTGCGCGATTGCGTGAATTGATTTCAAAAGGCGCAGTGATGCTCCCCGGCGTGCCCAACGCGGCGATGGCGCGACAGGTGGAGCGCGCTGGCTTTGACGCGGTTTACGTCAGCGGCGCGGGAATGGCCAACGCGACAGCTGGCGTGCCTGATATTGGATTGCTATCGATGACGGAGGTCGTTTGGCTCGCCGGCTATGTTGCGGATGCGGTGGAAATTCCGGCAATTGTAGACGCAGATACAGGCTTTGGCGGGGCAGAGAATGTCGCGCGCACAATTCGCGAGCTTGAGCGTGCTGGTCTGGCTGGTTGTCACATTGAAGACCAGGAATTTCCCAAGCGCTGCGGACATCTTGCCGGGAAATCGATTGTCGATGTCGAGGAGATGGTCGAACGGATCAAAGCGGCGACTGAAGCGCGGCGGGACCGGGACTTTCTGTTGATTGCACGAACGGATTCGCACGCTCTTGAGGATTTCAAAGGTGCGGTGAAGCGCGCCCAAAAATATGTCGAAGCCGGAGCGGATGCGATTTTTCCCGAAGCATTGCAAAGTGCGGATGAGTTTCGCGGCTTCGCAAAAGAAGTGCAGGCGCCGCTGCTGGCAAACATGACTGAGTTCGGCAAAAGCCCTTTGCTTTCATTCCAAGAGCTCTCTGATTTCGGATGCCGGATGGTGATTTTTCCGCAGAGCGCGTTTCGTATTTCGATGAAAGCGAGCGAAGAATTCTTGCGCGATTTGAAAAAGCGCGGCACGCAATCGGGTTGGATCGACAAAATGCAAACGCGGGAGCAGCTTTACGAGTTGCTCGGTTACGATCCGACGGCGGAGAGTTGGAAAAGGAAACGTTAAAACGTTAACTCGTTAAGTCCGCTCGGTTGAACGATTGCGATTCGCAAGTACAGAGAAACCAATGGCTACTGAAAAGAAACCAGAATACAGCCCGGGGTTGGCAGGCGTAA
The DNA here is from genome assembly GCA_003218345.1 of Verrucomicrobiota bacterium. Lineage (GTDB taxonomy): Bacteria > Verrucomicrobiota > Verrucomicrobiia > Chthoniobacterales > UBA10450 > Udaeobacter. The sequence goes on from QHNF01000022.1 coordinate 2,932, forward strand.
TCGCGGGCGAAACTTCTATTTGCTGGGTCGATCCGAATGCCGGGCTGATGTACCGCGGCTACGACATTCACGAAATGGCGCAGAAGGCGAGTTTTGAGGAAGTCGCTTACTTGCTGCTGAACGGTGAACTGCCTAACGGGGAACAATTAGTTGAGTTCACACGACAAATTGCCGCGCAACGCGCGCTGCCGGGCCCCGTGACCGAAATGCTGCGGCTTCTGCCGAGCACGACGCATCCGATGGACATGCTGCGCACCGGTGTGTCGATGTTAAGCGCGTTCGATAAAGACCTGAGCGACAACTCGCATGACGCTAATATCCGCAAGTCGATCCGCCTGATCGCGCGCGTCTCCACTTTAATCACCGACGGCTGGCGCATCTCGCACGGTCAACAGCCCTTGCCTGAAAGGCCCGATCTTACGCAGGCCGGCAATTTCTTTTACAAGTTGGAGAGCAACGTTCCGCAGGATTGGCAGATCCGGATGCTCGATACGATTTTCAATCTGTATGCCGACCACGAATTCAACGCCTCCACCTTTGCTGCGCGGGTCACAGCTTCGACGTTAGCAGGAGTCTACGCTGCAGTCACCTCCGCAGTTGCGACACTCAAAGGGCCGTTGCACGGCGGCGCGAATGAGGAATCCATGAAGATGCTTGAGGAAATCGGGACGCCGGATCGCGCAGAAGCCTGGCTAATGAAAAAACTCGAGACCAAAGACAAGATCATGGGTTTCGGCCATCGCGTTTACAAGAAAGGCGATTCACGCGTGCCTGTGATGCGTGAGATCGGGCGCGATCTGGGCAAGCGCACGGGCAAGGAACAATGGATTCCAATTTGCGAGAAGCTGGAAGCAGTGATGGATCGCGAAAAGCAACTTTGCGCCAATGTGGATCTTTACGCCGCTCCCGTATTCTGGATGCTGGGATTTCCGCCGGAGCTAAACACGCCGTTGTTCGCTGCATCGCGCGTGGCGGGCTGGTGCGCGCACGTAACGGAGCAACACGATAATAATCGTTTGATCCGGCCACGTTCACTTTACACCGGACCAAAGCTGCGCCCCTATCCGAGCCGGACCGCCAGCGCGTAACGTTTCAAAGTGTGCGGCGGTCTGTAACCGCCGAAGCTATTTTCCGGCACTCATAGAGCGCCGCTACAATGAAAGAATTGCACTCGCTTCAGGAAAAATACGCTCCGCACAATGCGTGTTTCGGATGCGGCCCAGCGAATCCGGAAGGATTGCATATCCGGAGTTTTCCGAAGGACGGCGAGGTGGTTGCAGAATGGAAACCGGAAAAAAAATACGAAGCTTTTGAGGGAGTTTTGAATGGCGGCATCATCGGCACATTGCTCGATTGTCATTGCAATTGGACGGCCGCGTATCATCTGATGAAACGCGCGAACGAGGATCGCCCGCCATGCACAGTCACCGCGGAATATGCGATCAAATTAGTGCGGCCAACCCCGACGAACGATTCGGTTTTTCTTTCGGCGAAAGTTGTCGATCTAACGGATGATCGCGCGACCGTTGAAGGAGCGTTGAACGCCGGTGGAAAAGTTTGTGCCACCTGTCGCGGAGTTTTCGTAGCCGTGAAGGAAGGCCATCCCGCGTATCATCGCTGGTAAGGATGCCGCGTTGCGGCGTCCGGTCGGCACGGCGGGCCGACACTACCAGGAATTCGCTGCCTGAATTTCGTCGATGCGCAATTCGGAAGAGCGCGCCAGCTTTCGCTCATGAAAACTTCAATATTCCGCATTGTTCCTCTTCCTACCAAAATCGCCGAAAGAGCGCGACGAGTGGCAGCGGCTGGCGCCCCGGATCACGCGACGGTGATTGCGGATTCGCCCAACGCATTTCCGTGCCGGCATTGTTTGCGATGGGCGCAACCCGGTGAACGTTTGATTTTGTTCCCGTTCGCAGCGATTCCGCCCGGTCGTCCATACTCGGAGAGCGGGCCGATTTTCATTCATGCGCAGGGTTGCGAGCCCTACGCCGCATTGCGCCAATATCCGGCGGACTTTCGGAACGGCCGGGTGATGCGAGCTTACAATTCGAGCTTCGATATGATCGACGCACAAGTCGTGAATGGTAGCGAACCCGAACCAATAATTGAAAAGCTCTTTCAAAATCCGGAGACCGCATTTGTAGATGCGCGCAGCGTTACTCGCGGTTGTTTCACATTTCGAATCCAACGCGCATGAAAACAGCATGCATGTACGTTGGTAGGGCCGGCGCGCTGCGCCGGCCGGACGCCGCAGCGCGGCGTCTCTACCAGAATTCGTCGCCTGAATTTCGTCGATGCACAATGCGGTCGAGTGCGCGTAAACTAAGTTCATGAAAACACTGGAACTTCTACCTCCATCTGAAACGATGTATCGCGCATTACTAAATCGCGATCCGAGTTTCGAAGGCATATTTTTTGTCGCGGTGCGCACGACGGGAATTTTCTGCCGGCCTACCTGCAGCGCGAAAAAGCCTGCGCAGGAGAATGTCGATTTCTTCGCGACAACGAGCGAAGCGTTGGAGAGCGGTTATCGTCCATGTCTGCGCTGCAATCCGATGGATTCGGACAAACGTCCGCCCAAATTGATCGAGCGCCTGCGCGCCGAGGTCGAGCGCGCGCCCGGCGGTCGGCTGACGGACAAGGAACTGGCAGCGATCGCGATCGATCCATCCACCGCGCGCCGGCAATTTAAACGGCATTACGGAATGACCTTTCAAGCTTATCATCGCGCGCGCCGGATGGGGCTTGCTTTGAGCCAGGTGCGAAAAGGCGGTCGCGTGGATGAAGCGAGAAATGGCAGCGGTTTTGAATCGGAGAGCGGTTTTCGCGAAGCGTTCACGAAACTCTTTGGTGATCCGCCTACGGCAACGAAGGCACGAGCAGTTCTGTTCGCTGAACGAATCGAAACGCCGCTGGGCGCGATGATCGCCGTCGCGGACGATGAAGGCTTGCGTTTGGTGGAGTTTGTCGACCGACGTGCGACCGAACGCGAGTTGTCGATCTTGCGAAAACGATTGCGAACAAATGTAGTGCCGGGCGAGCATCGGCACCTGGAGGCGGTCCGTTCACAATTGGCGGATTATTTTTCCGGCAAGAACCTGGAGTTCGATATTCCGTTGGCGCCGATAGGTTCGGAGTTTCAACTGCGCGCCTGGAAAATCCTGCGTTCGATTCCAATCGGTGAAACACGTTCGTATTCCTGGATGGCAAAGCGTCTGGGGCATGAAAATGCCCGCCGCGCCGTCGGTCGGGCTAATGGCACGAACATGATTTGTATTGTTATCCCCTGTCATCGCGTCATTCGAGCTGATGGCACGTTGTGCGGTTACGGCGGCGGATTATGGCGCAAGAAATGGCTGCTCGATCACGAGCAGCGCTGGAAGGCGAAGTGAGAAGTGATCGGTGAGAAGGTAGCAGTTGACGGTTTCCACCAATCACTTCTCACTAATCACGATTCATTCTCTCTCCTCGATCGGTGTTGCTTTTCAAACTTATCGCTGGCCTCGTTTTCAACCTGGCTTTTTGCGGTCTTCTGCTCTTTGTGCCGCCCGGCACGTTGCATTGGTGGCGCAATGGGTGTTTCTCGCCGTAGCCCTGGTCGTGACTGCGGTGGCCGTCTTCGTCATATTTTCCGATAACACCGGCTTACTCTCTGTGAGTGCAAGAGGTCCCATTCAAAAGGACAGCCCCTATGGGATAAGATTCTCGTGCTATTGCTGGTCGCCTCCTACATCGGGCAGATTATCTTGATTCCGCTCGACGTGGTCCGGTTTCACCTCATGCCCAAACCGGGCACGCTCGTTTCATTTTTCGGACTGGCGCTTTTCATCGGGGGCTAGTGGATCTTCACCTCGCGATGAAGATGAACCCCTTCGCCGTTCCCGTGGTGAGGTTACAGCAAGAAAGACACCAGCGAGTCATCGACCTTCGGCGTCTACGCGGTGGTGCGGCATCCGATGTATGCGGGCTTTGCGCCGATGGCCATTGGCCCGGCGCTCTCTTGCTGGCGATCGTTCCCATCGCGGTGGTGGGGGTGAGAAGCGTGTTCGAGGAACAATTTTTGAAACGGGAACTGGAAGGCTATGAAATCTACACGCACAAAGTTCGTTACCGGCTGATTCCATCCGTCTGGTAAACGGCGCGGAGTTGTAAGGCAAGCGCTTCGCTTGCCGAGCGCTGCCATGAAGTGGAAACTGTGCGGCTTGGCAGGCGGAGCGCCCGCCCCCACACCAGTCACGATTTACATCCTGATAAAAACGCGCCCGGGGTGACTCGAACACCCGACCCACGGATTAGAAATCCGTTGCTCTATCCGGCTGAGCTACGGGCGCAGTTGACAGGTAAAATCGCATAGGCGGACAGATTTTCGTTGCCATTCACGGTGCGCTTCTACGGTCGGCCTTGTGAAACAGCGCAAACCGGCGAAAACATGGGAAAAGGACACGCCTGCAAAATCTCGTTCGTCATAAAATCCGGGCGGTATTATGCCAGAGCTTTCGCTGGCGGCAAAGAGGTTTGGAAGTCGCTCAAGACTTCGCATTTCAGTGTGGCGCAGGCGAAGCTTGCTGAATTCCTCAAAGAGCATCGCGAGCGTGTCAGGAATGGCAATGGCGAAGTCTCGGCAGAAATGACCTTCGGCGAGGCTGCAGCGATTCATCTCCGCAATCTCGATGACAATCTGAGCATCAAGAGACGCACACGCGATTACTGGCGAGAATGCCTTGCAGCGCTTCAAAAAAGCTGGCCGCGACTGAGCGAAACTGAAATTCGCAACATTACGCAAACCGATTGTAAAGAATGGGTGCGCCCATCGCAAGACAATGTCAGCGACTCGTTACAACAACACAGTCTCCGTTCTGCGACATGTTCTCAACGTGGCCGTTGAATGTGGCGTTGTTTACAGCAATGCGGCAGCGGTTGTGAAACGGGCCGCTGTGCCCGGAAAAGAAATCGCGCTGCCAACGACCGAGAAATTCAACGCAATCATGCGGAAATGCGCGCGGGCCAAAGCCGAGATTCGACTAACTGCGCCGACTTCGCGGAAGGCTTGGCATTCACAGGCTGTCGGGTCGGTGAGGCGCGCGAGATCACTTTGCGAATTTACCTACAAATGGGGACAGACCCCTGAGCTGTTATCATAAACTCGGACGATCCTCACAATCTCACTTCTGGAGCTGATTGATCACAACCGTTCAACAAAAGGCAGCCTGAACAAAGACGGATCAGGTTCGATGGGACGAATCCCCCAGCGTGGACCAGAAGTCTTCCCGTCGTCCTTTTTCCACCAATTCCCAAGCCTCCGCACGGGCCCGTCGCGTCGCAATTTTATCTAGCAAGAAGAGGAAAAGATATCTGGGCGTCAGTGCTGATCATTAAGTTCAAGTAGAAGGGCGGGCCTACTCTGCAAGTTACGAAGCCCGACAGCGCAAAGATAAGCGCGGCGTTGATCTGATTTCCGATGTGCTCCCATTCGGCGCGCTGTTCGCCGCTTTGAAGCGCGGCAACGGTTCATCAAACGCGCCCGTCTTAAAACCCCCGGCAAATCCAGCCGGGATCGCGCCGAGAGCTACGCTATGCTACGCATTTGGCTGCAGAACATCCAATTCAAAGTCAGTGCGCTTTGATGTACCCGTTTTTCGAATTCCTCTCTGAGTTGGCCTAGATTTCCGCAGCTGAATTCTCGGTTGCCACTAATTTAGCTACTGAAAGTACGACTGGAGAACGAAGATTTCCGAATTCCAGCGGCTTTCCTTCGTGCGAGGGAAACAATTGCAATTGGAAATGTCAATAAGCGGCACTCCGCGCATTAAATGGCGGGCGAAGACAAAGTAATGAGAAGTTCGAACCCAGCTTGAAGCTGAGCCGCGAATCCTGGCAGCGCAAAAAGCGCGACCTTTAGGACATAGCCTCGAACGAAATGCTTTTGCACCTCGGACATCGGCCAGCCGCTTCTAATCCAACTGGCCGATGCCTTTGCCCTGCAACCCGGACTCACCCACCAGCTTTTTCATCTCGAGTTTGCCCGCCGTCAGGTCGATGTTCTTACCGCCGACGATTCCTACCAGCTGGTCATTGTAGTAGACGCCGAAATATTCCCGTGTCGGATGGGTGAAATACTTTCGCAGCTCGCTTTGGTTTTCCGAAAACTGCGGCACGAAGCTTTCGCGGACAGCCGAGACCTTTAGCCACACGATGACCTTGCTGACGTTCGGCAGTTGTAGCGTAAAGATTCCGTTGTAATACTCCACCCCCTCGGCGGGTTTCTTTTCCGTCGCCAGAAGATTGTCCAGCAGGTGCGAAGCCACCTGAATGATCTCGTGCTTGCGCACGCCATAGTTCGTGAGTTCGTTGTGAAAGCCTTTCGCGACTAGTTTCAACATCTGATCGCGCTGCTTCTTGCTGGCGATTTCTTTGTCGTTCTGCTCGTCCATTGCTGCCGCCAGCCGCACTATTCTCGCCTTCACAGCTAAAGTCCAGACTGGCAGAACCGCATGAGAAGCCCCTACTGCTCTGCAATTCGGTTCCGTAGGCGCCGGACGATCGGTTGTTTTGCTTTTGGGCTTCCCCGGAGGTTTTGGGACTTCCGGGACTGCCCAGGCTTTCGCGCGCGCGTCGAGAAGTCCTTCCACGCAGGCTGCCCGTCTTCGCCCACGTCAAAGGGCAAATCTTTCACAGTGCGAATTTGCGCTTACGTGGGGTTTGATTTTCTTCGGAACGTGAAAAAACGAATCATAGAGTAGCTCATCGAGTTACCTGTCTCGCGGCAGCGGAAATGGCAATTGCGACAGAAGCAAAACGGTTTGTGCCAGAACTGCTGGAAGCCAGCGGCTCCAGGTTCCGTCAATTGTGTTGAGCACATGGTCGAGCACCGAGTAGCGGACCGCAATCGTTACGAGCCCAAGCGCGGACGGACACACCAATATCGGAGAACCAAGAGCTACCGCCTCGCTGCGGCCGTTCAGGGCGACCAGCGCCTACTCCGACCACGCGATGTGGCAAGAACTCCTCAACAGTCGATGCCTTGAACACCGAGAACTCGCAAGGCGCGCACTGAGCGAGCGGCCTGAGCTGCGACGAACCCTACGTGAAAGCAAGTACCATTCTTTCCAAAATAATTGCGGCCAGCGAGCGCCTTCAGACGTTTTGTTTTGTGCAATGCTAGGCGAACTCCGGAATTTGCGCGTTCACAACAGGCTCTCATCACAGCTGTTGTCTCGGCTCCTTGCTTTGCGACATTGGAATGAGCTCAAGCTCGCGGAGCGCTCAGGAATCGCTCGGAGCGTTGTGTCCGCGCATCTCTATGGCCAGCGCCCCATCCGTCCGCAACATCTCACTGCTTATCTCAGAGCACTCGATCGCGACGAGCGCGCGGCCTTCTTGAGCACTTGGTTGCGCGACAGCCTAGATCATGAGTTGATCACGGATCTACTCGACGGCACCAAGACTGCTTCGATGCCAGCACTGGAAGAAAATCGGCGTCGGATGCTCGACTGGTGGGCAACGGCGATCGCGCTCGATTCCAAGCTCGCCAAAACCTTCAGCCATCTCATTACCGGCTTGCAGTTTCCTTCGGTGCTCTTGTTGCCTGTAAGCACCGCCGCTGCTCAATTCCAAAGCTGGCTGTTGGGCAAGGCTTCTAGCGTTTGGTATCTCGTGCGGTCGCTGTGCTCTCGCGTTGAGCACGCCGCGGTTGCCCTCGTTACTCTCCTTTTGGCTTTGTGCCAGCAGGGCAAGGTAAGTCAGCAGGCGGGGGAGGTGGCGGGCGAAATGGCTGAGAAAGCTGTTGCCACTTCGCTCATCGCCACGTCGATCCGACAGTGTCAGCGCAGCACGCCTCGCTAACGAAATCGCCGGGTGAATATCGTCTCAAAGACTTGGGGTCAAAAAATGGGACACAGATCAATGGCGTTCTGATTACTGACGCTGAGTTGAAGGATGGTGTTGAAATTCGATTCGGGTATGTCACGGGAGTTTTCCTGGATGCGACCGCAAGCATTGATCAGACCGGGGAATTGCAAGTTCCGGGTGAGCACGACCGCCCCGCGCGGATTCGAGTTCGAGAAACGCAGTCAATTTTTCGTCCGCGGGCACAATGAAGCGTCGATTCGTACAACATATGAATGCCGCTGACTTTGACGAGTTAAGCGAAGCGGAGAAATGATTTGATCGGCGACAAGTCGACGACGTGTTGTTTCATGAAACCGCACAATGAAGCATTTGCCATCATCGCGATGTGCGTCTGCAATCGAAATCGTTCGCCCGTTGGAATCAATCGCTGAGACACAGCCCCAACTCCAACAGGCTTTACTGAGATTGTCGGCGATCATCTCCCAGTAATTCACGCGTGGCGGATTATGGTTCTTTTGTTGTCCACACGGCAATGAACAAAATGATATGAACGGGGCGCAATGACGCGCGCGAAACAAAAAGCCGCCACGCGGTGGAAGCGTGACGGCTGATTGTGAAATGCTGTTGCTTTGTTCGGGTGGACGCAGCTTTAGGGATTGTTGACCACTTGCGGCGCAGGTTTGCTCGCTTCAAGCTGTGCACCCACTTTCTGGATTCGTGAGGCCTGTTCGTTCAAACTTGCGATGAGGGCTTTGATTTCTGTTTGCTGCCGCGCGGCAATCGCCCGGAAGTCCTTCCGCTGCTGCGCCACCGTAGAGCTTAGTTCGGTGATCGTCGCTTCTTGTTGCTCCACTTTGCGATGCGCTTTGAGGAACTCGTTGAGCAACATGGCGTTCACCGCCTCGTAACGGACCGGGTAACTTTCTCGTCGGCATCGCGAGCCGCCAGAGCGGGATTGACCTTTTCCACTTCCTCGGCCATGAGGCCAAACTGCGGTATGCCGTCTGGGTCAAGCTCGTGCTTTTAGCGAAAAGTCACCGGTTGGAGGTCAAGGTCGCTTCGCTGGCTTTGTCCATCGGCTCGATTGAATTGGTAAGAATAAGCATAAAATTTTTAGTAGTGGCCTACTTTGAAATGAAAACTAGAAACAGAAATCCTAAGTGGCTTGATTATGGAAAACAGATTCCGTTACACGAACGGATTTATGGATGCATCTACCAGCACAATATCCTCTGTTCAATAGGCGCAGATAAGCCAATTGGCACCCCTGGTTGCATCCGATAAAAAGTCAAAGTAGCCCACTATCAATTATTTAATGTTTCGTTAAAGGTAAGCTTCCCGCGATGCGTCCGACACCACTATGCGATTTCAAAAAAAGCTTGTGGATCAGGCGTCGTTAGAGTATGGCACGACAAGACAGCCGAGCGACGTTGGCACACTGGTATTAATCGACGCAGTTTGGTCTGGAGTTTTTGAGCGGGGCGAGATTGTCTCGCCGGGAGAAAGCATTGCCAGCAAGTTGTGAGTCTTGATCTGGCAACGCCCGATGCGCGTCATCGTCGCCCGCTCAAATTCTTTTTATACCATCGAAGTGTAAAAAGCAACCGGTGCCAAATGGACAAAGCGTTATTCAGCCGCGCACCGAGGTTGTACCACACTGTGAGATCATTTCGCCGGCTGATGTTTTTGGAGGTTCATGAACCCGACAACTAATTTCTCGAAGAAGTTTGGACGCGGTCGGGCGACATACCTGTGGCGGCGCGGCGCTTGTTTTTCAGTCTTGGTCTTCGCCTGGGCGACCGAATAATGCTCCAAACGTTCAGGAACTACCAGATCCTCCTCCTCTATTTGAGGTACCAACGGCGCATCCTCAGCCCCCCACCTAGCCGGCTGGACTTTAACAAGCGCAGCTTTTTGTTCGGCGGGAACGGCGAGCAAAATCGCAACCCCTCCGGTGATCCCAAAAATTGCAGCAAGTAAAGCGGATTTCATGTGGGTGAACTTACACGTCCGGCTCGTGCTTCCATTTCTCACGTCATTCTACGGAAACGGCGGAATGAGGTTTCCGAAAAACAGCTGAACGGCGATTGTCCAAAACTTTGTGATTGATAGCGCGGTGGCGAGTCGGGTAGCCTGAATTCCAGTGGGGGTGCGTCAGACTTTCAGTTTCACTGGCGCTTCTCCCACTCCGTCCCAACTCCGGTGCCTCGCCCGACACCGCAAAGGTTCCCCGGGGCGGCGGTCTTGGGACGGCCGGTTGGGGCTTTAGTATGAGGATGCAGTGAGGCAATGATAGGAAAGAAAGTAGGGTCCTTGTCCTGAACGCGGCAATGAAATGCGTTCTATACGATGCCCGTCGTGT
>QHNF01000023.1:0-2933 GCA_003218345.1 Verrucomicrobiota bacterium
TGCCACTTGCCCATGTACGCAGTGCGATAATCCGTGTCTTCCATCAACTCTGGGAAAACACGAAACCGGCGATCGAGTGGAACGCTGTTCCGCGTGCATCCGTTAATGTGGGGCCACGTTCCTGTCATAAGCGATGAGCGTGAAGGAGTGCACACTGGATGCGTGACGTACGCTCGCTCGAAAATCACCGATTCAGACGAAAGTTTGTTCAGGTTAGGCGCGTGAACTCTTACGCCTCCATAACAAGCGATGGTGTCCGTTCTCTGCTGGTCGGGCAGAAAAAGAATCAAATTCGGCTTGCGCGCAAGTTTGGCTGGTTGCGAGACCATGAAGTTAAGCCTTAGGGCCACTACATCAGGCTGGGCCATCTCTACGATGATGCTTCGACTTTGTCATTCCGAGCGAAAGTCTTGCCCTGAGCGACATCGAATCGATCGAGGAATCCCTCAACGTTATTCGTTGAGCCGCGATTCACAGAAGACAGGAAGAGATCTCTCTACTCTGGTCGAGATGACAGAATTACCTAGGTCGAGCGATGGTGCTTGAATCTTTAGCGTAGCAAGGTTCGCAACTTCGATGTTTCATGATTCGCATGAAACGGTTTTTGATCTTGCAGGCATTTGGCGCGTTAATCGCTGGCATGGCACACAGCGCAACAAACGTCGACTTAGCGGCAAAAGCGACGAACGAGCTCGCGGTCGATCTTCACCATCAGCTTGCTACGGGTAACGACAATCTTTGCATTTCACCCTACTCAATCGAAAGCGCGCTGGCCATGACCTTCGCCGGCGCGGACGGCAACACGCGCAGGGAGATGGCGCGCGTCCTGCATTTTCCAGACAATGACACCGCGGTACCCGGCGCATTCTCTTCGCTTCAGCATTCATTGGAAGAAATGGGTGCGAAGACGGCCGAACTTGTGAAGCAATCCAAGCGATTCGGCGGCCCGGGTGAGCCGATCATACTCAGCATCGCCAACCGGCTCTTTGCGCAAAAGGGATACGACTTTCGTCAGGCTTTCCTGTCATTGGTGAAACAAAATTTCGGCGCGGCCTTCGAGCCTCTCGATTTCGTGACCGACGCTTCTGGAGCTACGCGGCACATCAATCAATGGGTCGCCGACCAGACGCATGATCGAATCCGCGATCTCATTCCTGGCGGCGCACTTGACGAAACGACGCGCCTCGTCTTAGCGAACGCACTTTACCTCAAAGCCCCGTGGGCCGATCCATTTCCTGAGAACGTAACAAAACCGGAGCCATTTCACGTGCATGGCGGAACGCCAATTGACGTTCCGATGATGCGGAAAATGGATCGGCATTTCGGTTACGCGAAGCGCGAAGGATTTACGGCCGTGAGTCTTCCGTACGTCGGCAGTGATCTCCAGTTCGTTATCCTTCTTCCCGACGAAGTAAACGGTCTGCGCGTGCTCGAATCGAAGCTGACAGGCGACATGCTACCTGGATGCGCCAAGCTCGATACGCGTGGCGTTGATCTGCACCTGCCGAAATTCAAACTCGAGCCGCCAACGATGGCTTTAGCAAAGCAGTTTGAAGCGCTTGGGATGAAGACCGCATTCAATCAGCCGCAGGGCAGCGCTAATTTCGACAAGATGGCTCCACGAAAACCGAAGGATTATCTCTACATCTCGCAGATCTTTCACAAAACCTTTATTGCGGTGGACGAAAAAGGAACTGAAGCGGCTGCGGCGACAGCCGTAGCGATGATGGCAGCGACCGCTCTGAGGTCACCTCCGCCGCCGCCGATCGAAGTGAAGATCGATCGCCCATTCGTCTATGCAATTCAGCACGTCCCCAGTGGCGTCTGCCTTTTTCTTGGTCGCGTGACAGATCCGCGCTGAAATGGACATTTCAACCGTTGCCAATCTAGTCAACGCCATCGCGGTAACAGCCGGCGTCATCTTTGCCGCAGTGCAAATTCAGGACTATCGACGTCAGCGACATCGCGATTCGATGTCTGCCCTCGTTCGATCATTCCAAACTCCATCTTTCGCCCACTCATTGCGCCGCGTTAGCTCATTGCCAGATAATGTCGCACGTGAGCAAATTCCAGCGCTGCTCGGCTCAGATGGCGAGGATCATATTTATGCTCTTTTGACGAGCTGGGAAGCTCTCGGCATTCTTTTATACCGAAAGGAGATTAGCATCGATCTTCTCGATGATTTTTTCAGCGGCCCAATTGTTGTCTCATGGCGAAAGCTATCTCGCTATATTGCAGAGCTACGCAGCGATGCTCACCGAGATACATATTTCGAATGGGTCCAATGGCTGGCGGAGCGAATGATGGAACGTGAGAAGCAAACGCCACCGGTTCCGGCGCACATCGCGCATCGCGATTGGAAGTAATCTGTAGCGACGGTCTGCTGAAAAAACAAGGGCGCTTTCCAAAGCGCCCTTCGGCGGCTGGAAAGCCGCCGCTCTACCCCGTATAGCTTAATTTGCCATCCACAATGTGCGCGGCAGACGTGTATGGATGCAACTCGGTTTTATTTGCATCGAGAATGTGCATGACTTCGATGCCGCGCACTTTCAGATAATCGGAAATCAATGCGCGGTGACAGCGCCACCAGACCGCTTCTGCGCACATGATCGCGGCCGGCCCGGCTTCATTAGCACGATCGAGAAGACGCTCGACACCCTTACGAAATTGTTCTGTCGCCATGTAATCGGCGTAACCGCGGAACGATTGGTTTCGCCAAGCTGTATTTTGCGAATCATTTTTTGGTTTCCGTCGGCCGCCGAGCTCGGGAAAATGTTCGTAGCGAATTCCATGTCCCTTTAAAGATTTCGCCAGCCCCTCCTTGTTGAACTGCGGATAACGTTTGGATCCCGGCCATGATCGCACATCGGCAAGCAACTTGATTCCGTGCTCTTCCAGGAGCGAAATAAAGATCTCGATTGTGCGTGTCGATT
>QHNF01000023.1:3020-10013 GCA_003218345.1 Verrucomicrobiota bacterium
CCGGCAAGATTTTAGATACGTAATTCTCAAGTAACGCGGCAATTGCCTATCTCGGCAAGCTGCCGAGACCTGCAGGCTGGCAGCTTGCGTTCCCCAGCACATGCAGGCGTGACGCGTGCGCTACTCGCGCTGACGGCCGATGGCACCTGGGCGAAGCATGTCGAATCAATGCGCCGGTTTTGGTGGAGCCACCGCTTCAGCCATCGACTTTAGCATGCGGCCCAGATCGCTGTTGGTCGAAAGGACAGCTGTCGTGTCTTTTTCAAAAGCGGCGCGCATCACGTCGAGGCTGCGAAGAAACGAATAAAATTCCTGCGCCTCGGGAGGATTGAAGGCTGCAGCGTAAATGAAAGCAGCTTCCGCGTCGGCTTTGCCTTCGATCTCAAGCGCATTTTTGGTGGCAGCAGAACTGATTGCAGCAACGTCGCTTTCTTTTTGGCCGCTGATGTTAGCGGCTTCGCCACGCCCTTCGGAACGGAATCGCGCGGCGATCTGATGCCGCTCGCTCGACATGCGTTCGATTATTTTCTCCGCGACTGCCGGATTGTATTTGCTGCGCTTGAAGCGTTCATCGAGCAATTCGATTCCGAAATCGGCGATCTTTTGCCGGGTGCGTTCGGTGATCTGTTTCTCGATTTCGCCGCGGCCAAACTCGATATCCGGAATAGAGCTGGGCAGGACCGTGCCGCTTTTCTCAAGCTCCTCATCGCGCAACGGTTTTCGCGCTTTGGTCACTCGAATAATCTCGACAAGATCGTGCGCCGCGACCGCGGTGCGCGTTTCGCTCCCGAGTATGTCATCGAGCCGTGAAAGCGCGCTGCGCTCGTCATTGAGCCGATTGTAATAGAGAAACGGATCGCTTATACGCCACCGGGCGAAGCAATCGACGATGATGTAGAGTTTGTCTTTCGTGGGACATTCGGTCGGCGGTCCGTCCCAGGCGAGGATGCGCTTGTCGAAGCGCTGCACCTTATCGATGACCGGGAATTTTATTTTCAATCCGGGAGAACTAACCGTGCGGATGATCTTGCCGAAACGCGTAATGATAGCGCTTTCGTACTGATGGACAACGAAGAGCAACGTTCCCCATTTCAGCGCGGTCAGAATGAAAAGAACGCCCAGGATCGACATCAACCGGCTTTGCAAAAATCGCACGATGGCCGAGATGGCCGCAGGTCGTGGAGTCACATCGATCACATTCATGGCGATGTTCGGGGCTGCTCCGTTGGCAGCAGCGGTAATGTCTGGAGAATGTTCTTCAAGCTGTCATCGATGATGATTTTCTTCTGCAAACTGGGAAGGATCGCTTGCATCGCTTCGAGATAGAGACGGCGACGCGTCACGTCCGGTGCTTTGCGATACTCGGCGAGCAACAATGAAAACTTTTGTGCTTCGCCTCTGGCTTGGTTCACTCGATGGAAGGCATATGCTTCGGCTTGTTTCTCGCGCTCTTTTGCCTGACCGCGCGCGTTCGGAACGGCATCATTATAGACTGCCCAGGCCTGGTTAATCGCCGTTTGCTTCTCCTGTTGCGCCTGGTTGACCTCGTTGAAGGCCGCCTGCACGACCGGCGGCGGACGCACTGTTGCCAGTTGTACTTGTTGGATCTGAATTCCCAGGCCGTACTGCGAACACAGGTCGGCCAGACGTTTCAAAGTTGACGTCTCAATGTCGTGTCGCCCAATCGTGAGCACTTCGTCTACGGTGCGATCGCCGATTACCTCGCGCATCACGCTTTCGGAAAGATCGCGCAACGTTTTCTCCGGTTCGCGCGCGCCGAACAAGTACACTTTCGGGTCGGTGATTCGATACTGCACGACCCACGGCACAAGTGCGGTATTGAGATCGCCCGTGATCATGGTCTCGGTCTCCGCCGGTTCCACATCCCCCTGGTAGATGTTGGTCGCATTCGGCGAGCTAAAACCGAATTCGAGTTTCAACAATCGCTGCGTCGGCACGATGTGAATCTCATCGATGTACGCAATAGCGTAAGCGAGCCCGGGATTAACGATATCGTGGTAAGCGCCAAAGCGCGTCTTCACCCCAACGGAGTTTGCCGGGATCGTTGTGAAACCGAACAACAGTGTGAACGATGTGACGAGAAGTCCGACGCAGGCAACCAAGCCGAGCAGCAACCGCACCGGCTTGATCTGAAGACTCTCGGCAACCATCGGTCTCGCCATAAACGAGTGTTTATTGACTCACAGGCGTCCCAGAGCGCAAGCAATTAACGCGCATTATTGTTGTGGTCGCGGAAGCGCATTGATCAGCTGGCCTTGCGAGTGACTGTCCTTGCAATGTAATCTTACTGAAGCGCGCCCCGGCGCCGCCCTAACTTGGCTCGTCGCAAATCGCTGCTAAAATCTCAGAAACTGGAGAACTCAAGATGAACAAAATATTCTTATCTGGAATTGTCGCGCTGAGTACATTGGCATTTATGCAAGCAGCTGAGACGCAAAACCAACCGGCGGCCGGAACGCCTGCGCCGGATTTTAGTCTCACCACGGGGGATGGCTCGCAGGTGAGTCTGAAAGATTATCGCGGGAAATGGGTGGTGCTCTATTTTTATCCAAAAGATTTCACAAGCGGTTGCACGATGGAAGCGCACAATTTTCAGCGTGACCTCGCAAAGTACGAGCAGGAAGGCGCAGTCGTTCTCGGAGTGAGCGTGGACACGGCGCAATCGCACAAAGATTTTTGCGCGAAGGAAGGACTCAATTTCAAGTTGCTGGCCGATCCCGATGCAAAGGTCTCCACCGAGTATGGATCGGTGATGGATTACAAGGGAAGCAAACTTGCGGCGCGCAATACATTCATCATTAATCCGCAAGGCGAGATCGCCAAGGTTTACACCGGCGTGAAACCAGCCGACCACAGCGAGCAGGTCCTTAAAGACTTAGCAGAGCTGAAGAAAAGTTAATCAAACCGCAGGAGTACAATGGCAGCTCAAAGAAAATCGATCGATTGCCGGGACTATCCGAGTGAGAAAAATTGCTCGCTCAAAATCTCCGGAACGGAAGAGGAAGTGCTCGATGCGGCAGTCCAACACGCGCTCTCTGCACACGGGCATCACAACACGCCGGAGTTGCGCCAACAGATCAAGTCGATGCTCAAAGACGAAGCCGACTAGGAACCAGCAGCCTCTAGTGGCGCGCGGGGGACGCCGTGCGAAAACATCGCGCAATTCTCATTGTCGCGGCAGTATATCTTGCTGTGATTCTCTTCGGCCGCTTGCCCGATCATCTGATTCTCTTTCCAACAAAGACTCCGATCGACGCTGCTAGTGCTGTTCGTAAAACATTGCCATTTCAAAACGGGGAATTGGAAGTCTGGACAGGACAATCGCGCCGAGCGCAACAACAACGTCGTGCGGACAGTTACATCTTGCGCTTCTACGGTAACGCAGATCGCGCGGAGCGCTGGGTAGCAGCGGAAGCTGAAGAATGGAATGATCGCGCCGTTGAAGTCTGGGGAATGAATTATCCCGGCTTCGGCGGCAGCACTGGTCCGGCGCGGCTTTCGCTGATCGGACCCGCTGCGCTCGCGGCCTTCGACGAACTGAAACGCCACGCGGCGAACCAGCCAATTGTTGTCTTTGGCGCAAGCATCGGCGCAACCGCTGCGCTTCACGTGGCAGCGAATCGTCCGGCTGCCGGATTGATTTTGCAAAATCCTCCACCGCTGCGCGAAATCATTCTGCGCCGGTTCGGCTGGTGGAATCTGTGGCTGCTGGCTGGTCCGGTTGCTCTGCAAATTCCGAGAGACCTCGACAGCATTTCAAGCGCGAAGGCCATTCGCACGCCGGCAATCTTTTTGCTGGCGGAAAGAGATGAAATCGTTCCGCCTCGTTACCACCAGATAGTAGTTAAAGCTTACGCCGGAGAAAAGCGTGTGATCCCCATGCACGGCGCCTATCACAACGACCCGATCGAAGGCACAGCGCTGGCAGAATTCCGTAACGCGCTGGATTGGCTATTGACGCAGACGAAGAATTAATACGTTCCGCGCGCTCCAGAGCATCCGGGGTAGCGCACGCGTCTCGCGTGCTGGCGATGGTGTCCCGCCCATCGCAAACTTTTCTTGTGTGGTACCAACGTCTGAATCGCATCATAAGAAAAGATCGTTTCGGCGCGACGCCGAAACCAGCACGCGAGACGCATGCGCTACCCGATCCGTGGCCATCTTCGTGCGCTGCCATTTGTCGCTCGATTTTCTGAGGTGGCGTGCGTTAAGGTCGCGCGCCATGCAGAACCAGTTGAATCTCATGAGCAGTTTCGAGTTCATCGCTGCGCTGATGTCGATCATCATCGGTCTGGGCGTGACGAACCTGCTCGCCGGCGCCGGGCGCGCGTTTTACCGCCGGAGGGAAAACCCGCTCGATCAAGTCCACATTGTCCTTACCATCGCGACCCTGCTGCTGCTGGTTTTGCAATGGTGGGTCACATTTAAGTGGAACACCGAGGTCAACTGGAGCTTCGACAGGTTCCTCGTGCTGATCGTTTGGACCATCGCGCTCTACATGCTTACGGTGTTCCTTTACCCGCCCGATCTGTCGAAGGCGGAAGAACACCAAGGCCGCTTCGAGCGGAACCGCGCGGGCTACTACTCCACGTTTATCGCGATGTGTTTGCTCGACATCGCGCAAACGGGAATTCGCGGTGAACTTTTGAAGCCAATTTGGTACGTGCCGTTTGTCGGGCAATATGCGCTCCTTGCCGGCGCCGGCCTGATTGCGCGCCGACGCGGTTACGATCGGTTTTTCGCGTGGTACCAGTTGATCAGATTGCTGATCTGGTCACTCGTGGTGAGAAGATATCTCGTCGGGAATGCGATGGCTCCCTAGCCGGACGCGGGGTAGTCAGGGCTAAATCGCTACCCATTCGTTCCGTGCTCGAGAATCGGCGACAGCTTGCACGACGCGCATGTAGCGAAGACCCTCTTCGAAATTCGGATGAGGACGCACACGGCCCTTCGATTTCACCGCGGCGAGAAAATCTTCTTCCACGCGCCATTCGCCTTCCAACTCCGGAGGAAGATCGACCACCTGTAGCGCGCGATCGCCAACCTTTCCCGCCTGCACGACGTCGGAACCGAAATCGTAAGTGAGAGTGCCGGCGTTGCCGTAAATTTCCAGCCGATCGCCTGGAGCCATCGCGTCAACCCCGCTGAACTCGAGCACACCCTCAGCGCCGTTATCGAACGCGCACAGCACCGTTAACAAATCGGGAATGATTACTTCGTAGCCCTGACGGATTGGATGAATAATTTTTGCGCGAGCGAAGACTCCGTTGATATCACCGAACCAGCGCTGTAACACTTCGACGTAAATCCCCAGCGTGAGCACGTTCAGCCCGCTGATTTCGATCCTTTGCCGCCAATGCGGTGGAGCTTCGGGACCCAGATAATTACTGGTAAAACTTTGCAGTCGCACGTGATGCGGGCGGCCAATGTAATCCTCGGCGAGAAGTTTTTTTACAAGCAGGTCGGCGCGCATGCCCATGGGGGGCGGACAAAGCATTGTCACCAGTTCGGGATAACGCTTGGACGCGGCGAGCATTTCCTCGGCTTCAGCCAGATCCATCGCCATGCGCGCTTGACAAAAAACGTGTTTGCCTGCTTCAAGCGCCGAGATGGTCACCGCTGAATGCATGACCGGCGGAGTGCCGATCCAGATAATATCGAGGTCCGGCAAGGCCAGGAGCTCGGCCCAGTTCCGCATCGGCGTTGCCGATGGATAATGTTCGCGACAAAAATTTTCCGAGCTTTCGTACGTCGAATTAGAGACAGCGACGATCTCGACTTCCGGATGTTTCTTGAGAGCCGGCAAATGACGAGCGCGAACGATGTTGCCCGCCCCAACAATCCCAACCCGCAGTTTTTGATTGTTTTTTTGCATTGGCTATGTGCGATATCGATCTTGCGAGCTCGATGCGCTTTTGTGCGAGCTAAATTTGACCGTGATGTGCAGTGGTTCGTTCAACTCCGAAAACTTTCGCGAGTGAACATCCACTTGACCCGCCCATCTGTGCGCGGCAGCTTACGCATCTCTTCTCGAGATTAATTATGTCAAGAATTTGTAGTATCACAGGATCTAGAGCCATGCGCGGCAGCGTTATTCACAGGCGCGGTTTGGCCAAGAAAAAAGGCGGCGTGGGTCGGCATGTTACGAAAAATGTGCCGCGTGTTTTCGCGCCCAATTTGCGTCGCCAGCGCATTTGGGTGCCGGAATTAAAGAAATTTGTGCGCGTTCGCGTAACGGCACGCGGTCTAAAGACGATCAACAAAAACGGCGCCTACAAGGTGCTTAAAAAAGCCGGCGCCATCTAATTGGATGCCAACGCTTCCGTAAGGTCGCAGACTGAACACAGTCGGGGTCTGACACAGATGCCCTGCAAATTCGATTAGCGATCGGTCAGTGGCGATGCAAATCACTCTTCTGAAATCGAAGATTCATCGCGCCGTTGTGACCGGGGCAAGCCTGGATTATGAAGGGAGCCTGACGGTTTCTGCCGATCTGGCCGAGTTGGTCGGACTGCTTCCCTACGAAAAAATCCTCGTTAGCAATTTGAACAATGGCGAGCGCTTCGAGACCTATGCAATTTACGGCGAAGCGCGGCGGGGAATTATCGAACTAAACGGCGCGACCGCGCATCTCGGAAAAATTGGCGACCGCCTCACGATCATGAGTTTCGCACGGTACAGCATGCAAGAAGCGGCGCTTCATACGCCGCGCATCGCTGTCCTGACCGAAAAAAATGAGGTCCTCCGCTACGAAGGCGATAACGAACCGGCGCTTAAGATTGTCAGCGCTTGAGATGTAGTGGCGTTTGTGTCGAGCGCTGGTTCCGCGGATTCGGCAGTTGCCCCACTCGACAAGTTCGGGCTAGGCTCCATCGCCGCTACAACTTCCTGCGGCTTTGCTTTTCCTCGGGGCAGATCGAGTGAGCCATCATTGAATTCGATGATGTAACCTTCGTTGATCAGCCAACGCAG
>QHNF01000460.1:0-776 GCA_003218345.1 Verrucomicrobiota bacterium
CAATTGCACGCAGTCTGGACAAATCGTACGCACGAGCCGTTGTGCGATGAACGATTTCACCACCGAGGCGAGCAAGAACGGTTCCACATCCATGTCGAGCAAGCGCGTGATGCCACCTACGGCATCATTTGTGTGCAGCGTGCTGAACACAAGGTGTCCAGTCATGGCCGCGCGGATCGCGATGTCCGCGGTTTCAATATCGCGAATCTCGCCAACCATGACGACGTTTGGGTCTTGCCGCAAAATGTGACGGAGACCTTTGGCGAAGGTGAGATCAATCTCCGGTTTTACATCGATTTGCGAGACACCGGGAATTCGATATTCGACCGGCTCTTCGATGGTGATGATGCGGCGTTGCACTGAATTGATGCTGCTCAAGAAGCAATAAAGCGACGTGGATTTTCCGCAGCCGGTCGGGCCAGTGAGAAGAATGATTCCGTTAGGCTGTGCCAATAGATGGCGAATGATCTTCTCCTGTTTTTTGCTGAGATCGAGCCGATCAAATCCGAACTGCTGCTCGCTGCGGCTGAGCAATCGCAGACTGATCGACTCCCCGTTAACCGTAGGAATGGTCGAAACGCGCACATCGATGTTTTGATTACTCGCCTGCAAATTCATGCGCCCATCCTGAGGCAATCGGCGTTCGGCGATGTCCATGTGCGACATCACTTTCAGGCGCGAAATAATGGCCGATTGCAAGACCCGCAATTGCGGCGGCACAGCGACTTCGTGTAAAATTCCGTCGATTCGATACCGAATGCGCAAATCGTTTTCCA
>QHNF01000460.1:823-1315 GCA_003218345.1 Verrucomicrobiota bacterium
TGGTTTACGAATTTCACCACGGATGCTTCGGGATCGTCGGAGTTTAGCTCGATGGCGGTTTCGGTATCCTGAAACACCTCGAAGGCGCGGTTGGTTTTCAGGATTTCATCGAAAGTTTCCGCGCCGACGCCATAGAGCGTTTTCATTGCACGCAAAAGTTGCGCGCGCGGTACCAGCACCCATTCGGCTGGCTTCTTCAAAAGCTGCGCCGCGAGTTGGCGGCCAAGGGAGTTGAACAGATCGTAGGTCGCCAGCACGATTGAATTTTCCTTCACCTCGATAGGCAAAATGTGATGTTGAAAAACAAAACGGCTCGGTAAGACCGATAACGTCTCGCGATCGATCTTTTTCGCCTCGATGGAGACAACTGGCACGCGGAAGAAATTCCCGATCGCGCCCAGGAAGCGTTGCTCGTCCACTTTGCCGGAATCGAGCACCTGGCCAACCCACGAACCGCCGTTCAGGTTGGAGGCCAGCTGTGCCGCCTCCTCT
>QHNF01000460.1:1325-1685 GCA_003218345.1 Verrucomicrobiota bacterium
CCAGCAGCAAATTAATTAGCGATTGACTGACAGCAGAACTCATTCAGAAAAAGTCAGGGCATATGCAATGCTCGCCGGACTGGATCGGTAAGCGTTCCGGTGACGCGCATAGAATAATTTTTTTGCAGGCGCGCAATAGCTTCGGACACCTGTGGAGTAAATACGCCATCAACCGGGCCGCAATAGTAGCCCAGCCGGCGCAATGCCGCTTGCATCGAACCCACATAAGCCGGTTGCACTATGAGTTGTTCTGGTGCCTTAAAGTAATAACACCATCGCCAATGGTACCTCGGCGCGAAATCAGTGGCGTTCACATGGCGGTCCTGATGGACCAGCCCGTACTCATCTCGTTGAGCCAAT
>QHNF01000009.1 GCA_003218345.1 Verrucomicrobiota bacterium
GCATCGCTGCACTTTGTTTGTATCACGGTGTACGTGAACTCTGGACGGCAGATCGCGATTTTTCAATGTTCCCGCACCTCAAAACGCGCAATCCGCTGGTCAGAACATGAGCCGTGGCCATCTGTGCAAGATTGATAATCGCAAGCAGATTGCTGTTTATGAAATCTGCCCTAGTTGTCAGCAAGAATTTTTTGGAGCGTATTGGCGAACCGACGTCACGTTTTTACTCTGATTTCCTGGCGTATCAAAACGGCGAGATCACGCATGCTGAGTTGCGGGCCCGGCTGCCGCACGTCGCCATAATCGGCGACAGCGTTTGTACGGCCGTGTACATCTCGTCGGTTCTCAACACATTTTGGCGTGCGCGCAGGTGTTGTGGCAATAACTGGTTTCTGAACACCAATCCGCCGCCCGCGGGCATTCGGAGTGTTTCAAAGAGACTGGCGGAGTTCATCCCATTTGTTGCAGTGGAATGCGCCGGCATCGGCGCGCTTGTTGATCGTGAGCATGAGCGGCAAAATTTTTTCCGACGAATTCTTGGGACACGCAACTTTTCCGGGCAAATCAGCCAACTGCTGCAATCACCCCGTTTTCCCGATCTGATTTTGATTTCAATTGGCCACAACAATGTCGATTGGGCGTGGCGATGCCCGCCTTACGAATTGGATGCGCCGGAGACGCGGTTGAGTCGCCAAAGCAAAGAGTTCCGGCAAAACTACGCGCGCCAAATCCGGCGATTGGTCGAGCGCGCGCGAATAGAAAAGCGTCGCGTGGCCGTCATCGTTTACGGACTGGTGAATTTCGAATCCTATTTCAAGGGGCGCGAAGTGGCGGAACGCCTGCGAGCATCGGACTCAAGTTTGTATCCGCACCTGGAAACTACGTACAAATACTTGACATCTTTTCGTCCGGCTTATCGGCGCAATTTGATTCGCCTGGCCGCAATGGTGAACGAAGAGCTGCGCGCAATGGTGGAAGAATTGAATCGGGAGCCCGAGCCGCACAGTAACGTTCAATTGCGCTATTCGGACGCTTTGGCCACGGCCGACCTGGGCCGCGTCGAATTGCTTCATCCAGTGGATGGCTGGCATGCATCGGTTGAAGGCCATAATCTTCTCGCCGAAGCGGCATTCGCTGACCTCCGCCCAAGTTTGGAATTTGTTGGGATCAACCGGCCGTCTCATTAACACCTGGCTTCAGCCAGGTGCTCCGGCAAGAACCACCGAGACAAGCCGTTTTAAACAGCTTTCATTCCTAGCTTGTCGCTACACCGCGCTGAACTGCGGTGTTAATGAGAATGGCTGAGTTGAGTTTATCTGGAAGATCGGCAATTACACGTCACCACGCTCTTTCAGTCGAGCGACCGTGTCACGCAGCATGCGATAACCGAAATGTCCTTGTGGCACGCGCAACAGCTCTGAGCCGCTCCATTTTCCATGAACTTCCTCAACATCTTCGGGTCGCGCGATTAAATCGAATTCCCCGGAGACAAACAGCACGCGGCCTGCGTCGCATAGGGGCTGATTGTGCATCGGTGAACTTAAATGAAAATGCCGCGCAACAAGAGATGGATCGATATTTGCCCGACGAAGTTCGCGCCGCATGAATCGCGCCGCCGGGCTCTTCCAGATTGCGTGCTCGATATTTACGATCGGGACCATCAACGCGACAAAACGAAAATCCCGCTCAACCATCGCCAGAAGAGCGCCGATCCATCCGCCATAACTTGTTCCGAGCACACCGAACCCTTCGCATCCGCGCTCGCGCAATGTCGCCATCAATTGCCGCGCCTCGATTACCCCCTGGCGCAACCCTTCCGCGTTGCGAATGAGATCGGCAGTGATCGCGAGTTCACCATTCCAGTAGCCGCGCGGGACACGTGAGTAATGATACGGGAGATGCATTAAGCACGCGTTCCAGCCAAGCTCGTTAAAACGCGCAGCGTAACGGCGATACCCGATGTGGCTCGCGGACATGAGCGCGTGTAACATTAGGACCGTCGGCGCTCTCCAGCTGCGCGCGCATGGAAAAAAATCGACACATGCGGTGTTGTTCGCGGGGAAATTTGTATTGATCGGGCTGGGCCATGTGATTGTAGCGCGAAGCCTGGCGTCAACTGGAGCGGCAATTTCAGCATCATTTGGAACGGCGTAGAAATTCTCTGCGGTGAGCTTCTCGCACGCCGTCACATAGTTCTCCATTTCCTCTCGGCTGCGCGCGTGCAGATGATGACGCGACTGAAGCAGATTGATCGAGGCGCACATAAGCGCATCGATTCCGCCCGCAGCGAAACGCCGAAATCCGCTCCGGCGAATTGTAGTGAAACTCCGAAAGCTTTTGGGGTTGCTGGTTCCGGGGACGGCAAGCGATGCGCTTGCCCTACAATGCTTCATCCTTTCCCGTGGCGGATGTGGCAAATCGTCCGTCGTCAGGTGAAACGTTTCTCGCAATTCCGAGTAAAGATTTTGAAAGGCAGCGCTGAGTTCGCGCTCAACACGCCCACGCGCTTCGGATTTTTTCAGGTCGGGAGAATGCGGGATCGGACTGCCAAAAGCGATCCAAATGGACGTGCGGCGCAATGGCAGCCACCGTTTCATTGAATAAAGGCGATCGCTGCCAAGGATCACGCATGGCAAAATCGGAACGCGAGCGATGTGTGCGAGTGTCGTTGCGCCCGGCCGGAGCGGCGCGCCTTCGAGCAGCGAGCGCACGCCATCGCGAATTCCGCCCTCGGGAAAAAGACCCACGACGCGTCCTTCTTTCAGACGTTCCATTGCGGTGCGGATCGTTTTTCGGTCGGCACGATCTCGATCCGCCGCGAATGCATCGACCGCGCGTAAAAGGAACCCTAGTACTGGGAACCGGAAAAATTCTGCCATCGCCATCCAATCGATTTTTCGTCCGACCACTGACGAAATGATGAAAGGGTCGAAATGGCTGATGTGATTTGCGACCAGCAAAAATCCACCAGTGCGATTCGGGTTTTCGCGTCCGAGCACGTGAACACGTGTGACGCAGCCAAACAACACTTTCATCAGCAGCGCTGCGATACGATTGGCAATGGAGCGAAACGCGAAATGAATGACGAATGACGAATAAGGGATGACGAATGAATGAACCGTCTTCGCGCAGTTACGGCGTGGCAGGCGAAACCTGAATGACGAAATATCTCCGGCGGTTTTCGTCATTTGAGCGTTCGGATTTCCTTCGACATTCGACATTCCTGCCTCGCCGCGCCTAAGCCATGTAAAACGCGAGTAGCGCGCTCCATATTTACGCGGCTTCGTCATTTTAGTCCATTTGCTCTGCGAGTGCTTTGCATTTTTCAGCGTTTCGCTGCTTCTGTGCAATCCGAAGTTATTTTTCAGGCTGATTCCTTTTCTTGACGTGGTATCATAGTTGGCGGTTCCCACTACAGTTGCGGGCCACAGGCTATGAAACCGAGAAGTCCTTCCATGGGCGGTAACCGTCAATTTCCGCACACCGACTACTTTTTCCACTCCGGTTTCGGGAACTGGCGCGGTTATCATTCGCCTCACGACGGGGAGGACAGATCGGGATCCCGGAATTTTTACAATTTAGGGCGTGAATTCCGTCTCGAAGCGGCACGCGAACGGGCGAAAGAGATGGCAGTGTTTGCACTGATTGTTCTGACCTCGGCGTGGCCGGTGCTCTACATGGTGGTCACAGTGGTGAAATTGTTGAGCAAAGGCCGCCCGTTGCAATAAGCTTTTTGCCTCGGCCAACCGGTCTTCGTATCGAGGAAATCGATTTGCCCGGCGGCGAGAAAAGCGCCTTGATAGTGCCGTGCTTAAGTGGCGGCGCATCATCGTTCTCGCCGTCTGTCTGGCTTTTCTCGTGCTCGTCCTCTCCTTGTATTTCCGGCAACACTCGATGCTTTATCATCCGCGGCCTTATGACGCCAGGTACGCGGACGCGTTGCCGCAGGATGGCGCGGAGCTCCATTTTAGGACGATCGCCGGCAAACAAGTTGCATTTTATTTGCCCGCCGAATCGGCTGACCGATTGCCGAAGCGAATCTGGGTCGTCTTTTGTGGCAACGGTTCGCTAGCGCTCGATTGGACGTGGCTGCAGGGACAGGATCGACAATCGCGCGACGCATTTTTGCTTATCGATTACCCCGGATACGGAAAAAGCGAAGGCTATGCCACGATTGCGGCCACCCGCGCCGCTGCGGATAACGCGCTCGACGCGCTGGCGGCACGTCTGGCCGTGAACGAACACGAAATTGAATCGCGACTGGACGTTATCGGCCATTCTTTAGGGGCAGCCGTGGCCCTCGATTTCGCCACGCAGCATCCGGTCGGACACATCATTCTCATTTCCGTGTTCACCACATTACGCGAAGAAGCCGCAACCATCGTGGGCGGACCGCTTTCACATTTGCTCGTCGAAAATTACGATAACCGCGCCGCTTTGCGCGAACTTGCGCGTCACACCCCGCTGCCAAAGATCGATATCTTCCACGGCACTGAAGACGGCACAATTCCAATTCGCATGGGCCGCGAGCTCGCCGAGGACTTTCCTGCGTTGGTGAAATTCCATCCCGTCGCGGGCGGCAACCATGTCAGCGTCATCAGCAAAGCCGCCCGTGAAATTCTTGCTGCAATGAACGAGTGACCAGCTCCTTGTTAGGGATCAATTAGACTCGTCGTGGAGAAAAACTTGATCGCTTGGAGGGGTCAAGTTTTGCCGAGCCCTGGCGGGCAACGGATGAACTCGGGGTTGTTTTCTAACGAGCCGCAGGCCAGAGGAATTCGTCGCGATGTTCCGGTGTTTCTTCTGGCGCGAAGCCGTGGCGAGTGATGTTTTCAGTCACCACGCGTGGCACGAGAAAGTGCAGGAGATAATCTTCACCACCGGCTTTGGTTCCGCCGCCGCTCATTTTGAATCCGCCAAACGGATGACGCCCGACAATGGCACCCGTGCACGAGCGATTGATATAAACATTTCCGGCCTCCAGTTGTGCTTTGACGCGCTCGATGTTGGCCGGGCTGCGCGAGAAGAATCCGCCGGTCAGCGCGTAATCGGTGCCGTTGGCAACTTCGAGCGCTTCGTCGAGATCGCGCACCTTTAGCACGCTCAGCACCGGGCCGAATATTTCTTCGCGCGCGATCCGCATGTCTGGGTTCACGCCGGTAAAAATGGTCGGCGGAATAAAATAACCATGCGGAGGCACTTCTTTCGCCTGATAGGCGAGTGTCGCCTCGCTCTTGCCCACCTGGATGTAATCCAGGATTCGCCGGTAAGCGGCTTCATCGATCACCGGTCCGACCATGATGCCTGGTTGCTCCGGGTTACCGATGCGCAGACTCGCTGCGGCGGGAATTAGACGTTCCATGACGCGATCATAATTTTCCTCGAGAAGAATGAGGCGCGAAAGTGCCGAACATTTTTGTCCCTGATACCCGAACGCCGAATAAATCGAATAGCCAATCGCTTCGTCGAGATCCGCATCGGAATCGACGATCATCGCGTTTTTGCCACCCATTTCGCAAATGACGTGTTTGAGCTGGCGCTGATCCGGACGGGTAATACCGGCCGACTCCCAGATTTTTAGACCGACTTCGCGCGAACCGGTGAACGCAATAAGATCGACATCTTTATGATCGACCAGGTGTGCCCCAATTACCGAGCCGTGACCCGATAGGAAATTCAGAACCCCGGGCGGCACGCCTGCTTCCTCGAAAATCTGCATCAGCATCGCGCCGCAGATAATGCATTGCTCGGATGGCTTCATGATCACGGTGTTGCCCGCGACCAGCGCGGCGGAGGCCATCCCGCACAGAATCGCGATCGGAAAATTCCACGGGGCGATCACCAGTGCGACACCGCGTGGCCAGTAATGATAATAACTTTCCTCGCCGGGAACCTGCTGTGTGAGCCGAGGCCGCCCGAGGCGTCGCATCTGCTGCGCATAAAAACGACAAAAATCCATCGCCTCGCGGATGTCGCCGTCGGCTTCGTTCCATGGTTTGCCTACTTCGAAAACTTCGATTGCCGAGAGTTCGTATCTCCGGCGTTCCATGATGTCGGCGGCACGCTCCAGCAACCGCGCGCGCTCTTCGAACGGCGTCCGGCTCCATTTACTAAATGCCGCGCGCGCAGCTTTGACGGCGCGTTCGGCTTCGGGAATTCCTGCTTCAGCGGCGTATCCGACAATCTCAGTCGGCTCACTGGGATTAACCGATGGCGTCAAATTATCGGTCCAAACTTTTTCGCCGTCGATGACAAGCGGATGTTTCTCACCGAAGCGTTTGCGCACTTCGCGCAATGCGCTCTGCATCTTGTCCTGGCTGTCTTTGTAAACGAAATTCACAAGCGGCGAGTTTTGGTAAATATCGCCGGGCGCGGTCCCAAGTGAAGCGCCATTTTTACGATACCGATCTTGCGCTGTAGCCGGGACCGGCTTGTCCGCCGGAACTTTAGCGGAGGCGGATGCTTCCGGCGGGCCTGCCCCATCTGATTTCACTAACTCCGCTGGATCGCGCAGCAATTCTTCCGCCGAAACATTCTCGGCAAATTTTGCGCGCAGGAATCCTTCATTCGACGTGTTCTCGAGCAGCCGTCGAACCAGATAGGACATTCCGGGAAGCAGTTCCCCAACCGGGCAATATTCGCGGACGCGATAACCCATTTCCACGAGCGCGCGTTTGATCGGCCCGGCCATGCCATAGAGCAATTGAAACTCAAAGCGGCTGCGATCGATCCCGAGTTCATCCGCGAGGGCCTGTGCGTGCGCGATGCTGCGCACATTGTGTGACCCAAATGCAGCAGTAACGATGGTTTCATTTTCCAGTAGCAGCCGCGTAAGGATTTCGAAATTCACGTCGCTCTCGGGCTTCTGAAAATAAACCGGACAATCCCAGCCGTTCTGGCGCGATATCATTGTTTCGTAATCCCAGTACGCGCCTTTGACCAGTCTGACCGCGAACCGAGTGCCGCGTGCGCGACCCCACTCGATCAGGTCGCGCAAATCGGCTTCTGAATCTCGCAAATACGCCTGGATGACGATTCCGGCATGCGGCCAATCTTTGAATTCCTCCTCGGTGAAAACGCTTTTGAATAGCTCGAGTGTAACATTTTTATGAGCGTAACTTTCCATGTCGAAATTGATAAAAGCACCGAGTTCTCGCGCGCGACGCAGAAGCGGCCGCAGCTTGGGCGCGAGATGGGCAATTGCATCAGCCGGATCGGCAGGACTCATTTGCGAATAGAGTGCAGAAATTTTGACCGAAAGATTTACAACCGGAAAGAGCTCCGAATTTTTGCCCAGCGGATCGGACCAGTTTTTCGTTTCGCGCGCCAGGCTCTCCAGCAAATCCAGATAACGTGCCGCATATTCATCCGCTTCCGTTTCGCTGACGACAGCTTCTCCCAAAAGATCGACGGTAAACCCAATTTTTTGCGCGCGGCGTTTGCGCAAGGTCGCCATTACATCGTCCGGATTTTTTCCGGCAATGAATTGGCGCGCCATTCCGGAGACGTTCCAGCGCAGGACACGCCCGCTTATCCAGGGAACGATGCGTACCAGGCGAACGCCGGCGCCAATAAAAGGGGCAAAGCCGTCGCGCGTATCGGCGAAATATTCCTCGAGATGCTCAATAATTTCGCTTGAGCTGCGCAACGAGGGAAGGACATCAACAAAGCGAAACAGTTGCACTTTGAATCGCTCATCACGCATCGAGAGCGCCATCAGCCGCTGATAAAATCCGGCCTTGCTGAAGAGCGGCTCCGGATGTTCCTCGACCAGCTTGAAAATGCGCCTGCCACGCTGTTCGATTTCGCTTTGGAGCGACCTCATTTACGAAAAACTAGTCCGCCGCCGTGGGTTAGGCAAAAGTGTTGTAGTCACGGCCCTGTGTGCCGTGCCTTGGGAAGAGAGTACGCAGAGCGCGCCTCGACGCAGCGAGGCGGTTATTGGCGGCGCAAATAATTTTGCTGGCGCACACACGCACTTTGCGACCTGCCTTCGAAAGAATAATTGAAACTGTTCGACGGAATTTTGGGGAGTAAGTGGAGGAGATTTGCCTGGCAAATACCGAAGGCCCAGGGCTTGGGTTTGTCAGGCAATCTCTTTTTGTCCTGATTGATCGGGCACGAAAATTCGCGTAGCAAACA
The DNA here is from genome assembly GCA_003218345.1 of Verrucomicrobiota bacterium. Classification (GTDB taxonomy): domain Bacteria; phylum Verrucomicrobiota; class Verrucomicrobiia; order Chthoniobacterales; family UBA10450; genus Udaeobacter. The sequence goes on from QHNF01000009.1 coordinate 8,143, forward strand.
GGCGAAATGGATACTGGGCCCGACCGCTACGAATTTGCCAGCGATAATACCGCGCCGATTTGCCCAGAGGCATGGGCCGCATTGCAAAAAGCCAATGCGCGTTACGCGCCATCCTATGGGGAGGACCGCTCGACAGCGGGCGTGTGCGATCGGATCCGTGAAATCTTCGAGACCGATTGCGACGTTTTTTTTGTTTTCAACGGCACAGCAGCAAACGCGTTGGCGCTCGCGCAATTGTGCCAGTCATTCCACAGCATTATCTGTCACCGGCACTCACATATTCAGACCGACGAATGTGGCGCGCCTGAATTTTTCACCAAAGGTTCAAAACTGCTTCTGGTCGGCGGCGCGAATGGCAAGATCGACCTCGGCGAGGCAAAAGCACTAGTCGCGCGCCAGAACGAACTGCATTCGCATAAACCAGGCGCGATCAGCATTGCACAGGCGACGGAATTCGGAACGGTTTATACGCGCGACGAAATTGCGGCCATCGCTGATGTCGCGCGTGCACACGATCTTTTTCTCCACATGGACAGCGCGCGTTTTGCCAATGCAATCGCATCGCTCAATTGCGCACCGAAATCGATCACGTGGGAAGTCGGCGTTGATGTTCTCTGTTTTGGAGGTACAAAAAATGGAACGGCTGCCGGCGAGCTAGTGATATTCTTTGAGAAGGAGATTTCGCGCGAGTTCGACTATCGAGTGAAACAAGCCGGGCAGCTCGCGTCGAAGATGCGCTTCCTAGCTGCGGCGTGGCTGGGGCTTTTGACTGGTGACGTCTGGCTGCGGAATGCCGAGCATGCCAACCGGGCGGCGCGCCAGCTTGCGAATCGCCTGCAAAACGAGGCAAAGATGGAGAGCGTATTTCCAGTGGAAGCAAATGCGGTCTTCGTTTCGATGGATCACCGGCTCGCCAGCGGTCTCCACGAGCGCGGCTGGCGTTTTTACAAATTTATCGTGCCCGACGTTTACCGCTTGATGTGCTCGTGGTCCACTACCGACGCAGAAATTTCACGCCTCATTGCGGATGTTGTCACGATTAAATGATTGAACAGATCGCGATGAGGACACATCTGTATCCAAATAGAATGAATGCGTTTACGCGAATTCTGATGCTCACAGCAGTTTTGCTGGGAGGTTGTCGAGCAACCCATGATGTGGCCGCCACCTCGTATCATGTGACGCGCGGCGTTGCCGTCGGTTCGTATCGTGTTGCTACTGCGCCGGTGCATTACGCTTTGCGGCGGCACGGCAGTGAATCATCAACTGCTGCAACCACAGAGACAACGTCGTCGGATGTTACCGCGCCCGGTCAAGCTATCCCGCCTCCGGAAGTGGCTTCGGCGCCGCAACAGCGGCCTCGGTCTGAAAGAGAAAGCACCCAAAGCGCGTCGAGCACTGCTCCACGGGTGAATCGGAGAGAAACAACACAGGCAAATCCAAAACCATCGCCGCCGCCACGGATTTCCTCTGTTCAAACGGAATTTCCAACCGCCAAGGTTGTACCCGGCAAACCCGGGTACGTCTTTAGTCCCTTTGATGCCAGTGGAAGGTATGTCGACGTAAGCGGCTACGCATCTGGGAGCAAAGTAAAAGATCCGTGGACCGACAAGATTTTCGTCGTTCCATAACGGCGATTCTTAAATACGCGGCGTGCCTAGCGGCTTTGCTGGCGAAGAATTTCGGAGTCGCTCCCTACCGGCACTGATTGCCGGGAACTTACGCGAGTGCTACGTAATAATATGAGATTGGCATCGCGACTTGCGACCTGCTTGATCATTTGGTCAGTCCTCGCTTTTGCGCCACACGGTCTGGGCCAGGTGTATCAAGGAAAGGAACTCGTCAAGGCTGAGGTCCTGCCCGACACGAAGGCCATCGTTCCCGGGAAGCCATTTACTGTCGGCTTGCTGCTCCGAATGGCGCCGGGCTGGCATACCTACTGGAAATTTTCCGGCGATGCCGGTCTTCCCACAGAATTAAAATGGAAACTGCCACCCGGCTGGAAGGTCGGCGAGATTCAATGGCCAATTCCACTGAAAACGATCGATCCGGGCGACATTGAGACCTACGGATACGAAAATGAAGTCCTGCTCATGCAGGAAATCACACCGTCGCAGACGATTGTCGATCCATCAGTCAAACTTTCAGCCGACGCGAACTGGCTGGTCTGCGAGAAAATCTGCATCCCTGGCGGCGCAACATTGCAGTTGGAGCTCCCGGTATCGACGACTAGCGCGGCGGCGAACACCGAACTTTTCTCGCGTTACCGGCGTTTGTTGCCGCAAACCTGGCCGGGATCGAATGTGGCGACGGCAAATTGGAGTCGGATTGGATCCGATCTTCGCCTAAAAGTTACGAGCGAAACCCTGGCTAATTATCCGGCGCTGGATTTTTTTCCGTTGCCGGAGCAAGGCGCTGTTGTTGGCCATCCAGCAATCGAATCGCGGAACAAAAATGAAATAGCCTTTCGTATTCCGATTGAGTCGTCAGCGAAAAATTTATCGTCAATCGGAGGCCTTGTTGTTTTTTCGCGGCAGCCGAACGGCGATGATCGCGCGGCGTGGCAAATTGCATCTGCGCCGATTGTCTCAGCGGATAGGGCGGCGCCCACTCGAGGAATTTTCACATTTCTGCTTTTCGGTTTTCTCGGCGGCATCATTTTGAATTTGATGCCGTGCGTGTTGCCGGTGATCTCGCTGAAAATCTTTGGATTCATTCAACAAGCGGGCCAAAGCCGGCAGAAGATTTTGCGCAGCGGGCTTGCATTCACAGCCGGGATTTTCGCGTGGTTTATTGCGCTTGCGCTGCTCTTGATTGTGCTCAAGGGCGCCGGGCGCGAAGTCACCTGGGGCGGATTTCAATTCACCAACGCCTATTTCGTTCTTGCGCTGAGCGTGATTGTTCTCGTGTTCGCTCTGAATCTTTTTGGCGTGTTCGAGATTTCGTTGCCGCAAAGCATGACACGCAGTTTGACTTCGACTACCGAACGCAAAGACAATCTGGGCTCATTTTTCCAGGGTGTGTTTGCGACTATATTGGCCACTCCGTGTACTGCGCCGTTTCTCGGCACCGCGCTCGGCTTTGCATTTTCGCAGTCGGCCGCGGTCATATTGTCAATGTTCGTTGCTATCGCCGCTGGCATGAGCGCGCCGTATCTGCTCTTAAGCGCTCAACCCGCCTGGCTGCGACTTCTGCCAAAACCCGGGCCGTGGATGGTGCATGTGAAACAATTCATGGGATTTCTGCTGCTGGCGACGCTGCTGTTTCTTCTTTACGTATTGGGCACCCAGCGCGGCCTGGAGGGCGCGATTTGGGCGAGCTGCTTTCTGCTG
>QHNF01000028.1 GCA_003218345.1 Verrucomicrobiota bacterium
AACAGACATAGCCAGCAAGAAAAACACTGGAGGCTCCCGGCACATTCGTAATGCGGTTCGCAATCAATCCCCCGGTGCACGATTCCGCAATCGCCAGCATTTGATTGCGCTTCACCAGCAGTTTTACGATCACTTCCTCCAACGTTTCCTCCGCTGCAGAAAGGATCGATAGTCCAAGCGTTGATTTAATGATGGCATCCGCCTGCTCAATCGCGTCGGCGTTTCCGATAATGCGCACATCGACTTCGCCTGGTCGCGCGCAATAGCCAAGCTCGACTCCCGGAATCGCGAGGACTTTTCCGCCGATTGCTTCCTCGACCAGTGACTCGCCGATGCCAACAATCCTGTACAGCCGCCGCTCCAGTGATCCCGAGGCCGGTACAATCGAGCGCAAAATCGGCATGGCAAACGCCCGAAACATCGGCTGAAGCTCGCGCGGCGGCCCTGGCAGAACAAACAGGTGCGGAGATGTAACGCGGGAATTGATGTTGGCCTTCAAATATAATCCCGGCGCGCTTCCGTTTTTATTTGGAAGGACCTGCGCCCCAGCAGGAACATCGGTCTGACGGGCAATGGTCGTCGTCCATTTGATTCCGCGTGTCTGGAGTCTCTGCTGGAGCAAAGCTAACAACTGCGGATCTTGACGCAGTTGTAATCCGAGTAGATCGGCAACCATCTCTCGCGTGATATCATCGTCGGTTGGGCCCAAGCCGCCGGTCACGAAAAGAATTTCACAAGAGGAAAGCAACTCACCCAGCGTTCGCCGAATCGCCTTGGTATCAGGAACGGTGCGCTGCTCCTCGATGCGCAAGCCCAACGAGAAAATCTCGCGCGCGATGAACGCGAGATGCGCGTCCTGCACATCGCCCAGCAGAAGCTCTGTGCCGGTGTTGACCAGAACTGTTCGCATGAGCAGGAAACGTTTAACGTTCAAGCCTCAACACTCAACGTCCAATTGGCTCTGAATTGAACGTTCAGAGTTGAACGTTGGGCGTTGGACGTTTGCCGGCAACTGCTAGGCCGCGGTCTTGTCTTGCTTCTTGCGAATGAGCGGAAGCTTTCTCCCCTCCACCACCGCTCGATTGATCGTCACTTCGGCAATGTCTTCGCGACTCGGCACCTCGTACATGATATCGAGCATGATCCGTTCGAGCATCGAACGCAACGCACGCGCGCCGGTACCCTTTGTGACCGCCTGCGCCGCCAGCGCACGCAAGGCGTCTTTGGTCAGTGATAAACGCACTCCTTCCATAGAGAAAAGCTTCGTGTACTGCTTCACCATCGCGTTTTTTGTCTCAGTCAAAATCGCTACCATTTCTTCCTCGGTTAGCGCACGGAGTGAGCTAACAACCGGCAGCCGGCCGATGAATTCGGGGATCATTCCGAAAGCGAGCAAGTCTTCCGGTTCGACATGGCGGATGGCTTCCTTTCGCAACTCCTCCTCGACTTCGAGAGTTGGGCTGCCAAAGCCCATCACTTTTTGGCCAACACGTTTTTGAATAATCTTGTCGAGCCCGATGAATGCGCCGCCGCAAATGAAAAGAATTTTCTCGGTATTGACCTGGATATATTCCTGGTGCGGATGCTTGCGGCCGCCCTGCGGCGGAACATTGCACATGCTGCCTTCCAGAATTTTCAAAAGCGCCTGCTGAACTCCTTCGCCGGAGACATCGCGTGTAATGCTCACGTTGTCGGTCTTGCGACCGATCTTGTCGATCTCGTCGATATAAACGATGCCGATCTCCGCTCGTTTCACGTCGTAATCGGCATTCTGCAGGAGTCGCAGAATAATGTTTTCAACGTCTTCGCCGACATAACCGGCTTCCGTCAGCGTCGTCGCGTCGGCAATGCAAAATGGTACGTCCAGAATCCTTGCCAGCGTCTTAGCCAATAAGGTTTTGCCAGAGCCAGTCGGTTCGATTAGCAAAATGTTACTCTTCTCGATTTCAACTTCCGCAAACGGATCGGGTTGAAATGCGGCTGATGCATCGGCTGGCGCGGAAGTCTGCAGCACCCGTTTGTAATGGTTATGGACCGCCACTGACAGCGTCTTTTTGGCGATGTCCTGGCCGATTACATACTGATCAAGCGCGCGCCGAATTTCTGCCGGCTTAGGCACGCGGATATTGGACGATTGCCTTCGGGCATCTTCGTTGAGTTCCTTATCGAGGATGCTCTTGCAAACGTTGATGCAACTATCGCAGATATAAACGCCCGGCCCTGCGATTAATTTGCGTACCTCGGCATGGCTCTTGCCGCAAAACGAGCACATGGTGAGGTTAGAAGCGCGGGCCATATTTTCTAGAAAAGCTCTCTCATCCCTCGGCTTTGCGCGGCAAAGCGGCTTCAGCCACTTCTACCGACCGGTCGCCGGAAGGAGGCGTCGCTCCATCAAGCAGCTTCACTTCCTTGCGCGACTTAATCACTTCGTCCACCAAACCGTACGCTTTCGCTTCGTGGGCGGACATGTAATAATCGCGATCCGAATCGAGCCGCACCTGTTCCTCGGATTTGCCAGTGTGCTGCGCGATGATCTTGATGAGGCGCTTTTTCAGCTTGAACATGTAATCAACCTGACGTTCCACGTCGCTCGCCGCGCCCTGCGCGCCGCCGGAAACCTGATGGATCATGATATCGGAATTTGGAAGCGCGAACCGTTTACCCTTCGTTCCGGAGCAGAGCAGGACCGCAGCCATGCTCGCGGCCATCCCAAGGCAATAGGTCGTCACGTCGCAGGTGAGAAACTGCATCGTGTCATAGACCGCGAGTCCGGCGGTTACCGAACCGCCGGGCGAATTGATATAAATGTTGATGTCCTTTTTCGAGTCCTCCATTTGCAGAAAGAGCAATTGGGCAATGACAAGATTGGCGATGTGATCGTCCATCGGCGTTCCGATGAAAACGATGCGATCTTTAAGCAGTCGCGAATAGATATCGTAGCTCCGTTCGCCTCGGCCAGTCTGCTCCACGACCATCGGGATCAGCACCTGCGAGAGATTTTCGTTGGATACACTCATGACTTTTCTTCTACCACAGCAGATTCTTGCGTCGGTGCGACGCTAACATTCGCCTTCAGGAAATCAAGAGTCTTGCCCAGCTGAATCTGTTCGGTGAATGCCTCCAGGCCATCATGTTCCTGCAGTTCTTTGCGCATTTTCTCCACGGGAACATTGTAACGGGCAGCTTCCTCCCGGAGTCTCGCGTCGACGTCTTGGCGTGAAACTCTGATGTTTTCGCGCTCGGCAATCCGATGCAAAATGAAATTTGTCTTCAAACGGTGAGCGGCGAGCGCGGCCGCGGTCTCGATAAGCTCTTTCTCTTTTTCCTTCAACATCTCATCAGAAATGCCGCGTTCGCGATTTCGCTGGACAAGTTCTGCCAAAACGCGGCGCGTTTCGTTTTTCAGTAGAGCAGGCGGCAATTCAAACTGAATCCGCTCGTGCAAGTACTTTACGACTTGCCCTTCTTTTGCTCGTTCGCGTTCGTGCTCTTTCTCGTGTGCGAGATCGTGTTCAATCATGTGGCGAAGATCGGCAAGCGTCTTTCCAGCAATCAATTTATTCGCAAAAGCATCATCAAGAACTGGCAATACTTTCTCCTTAATCTCACGGACGCTTACGCTGTAACGCGCTTGCTTTTCCGCCAGTTCTTTCACCGGAAAATCTGCCGCGAAATCGACAGTCACCGCGCGTGTCTCGCCCGGCTTTTGGCCGACCATTTGTTCGCAAAATCTCGGGAGAAAATTATCGAGCGCCAGATGCAGCCAGAATTTTTTGCCACCATGAAGATTCTTGCTGGCCTGCGGCGCGATTTCACTAATCGGCTTGCCATCGCTGGATCCTTCAAAGTCGATTACAGCGAAATCGCCCATTTGCAGCCCGCGCTCGGGAACATCGACAAAGTCGGCTGATTGATCTCGCAGGCGGCCAAGTGCCGTATCGATTTCCGCTTCCGACACTTTCGTCTCCGGCAACTGCACGGGAATATTCTTATATTCCGGCAGTTCGAACTCCGGTGCGGTGACCACAGTCGCGCGGAAGCGCATTGACTTGTCGTCGCCAAGCTGGACGTCTTCGATGTTGGCCAATGAAGCAACGCGCAACTGCTCTTGCTCTATAGCTTCGTGATAGCTTTTAGAGACGAGCTTTTTGGTTAGCTCGTCCTGAATCTCCTTTCGAAATCTTTTTTCGATCACGGCGCGCGGCGCCTTGCCGGGCCGATAACCTGGAATTTTCGCAAACCGCGCGAAGCTAGTCGCGATGGAGTCCCATTCCTTGGAAACCTCGTCAGACGGCAATTCGATTTGCAGCATAGAAATAGACCCCGGCTGCTTTTCAATTTCGACCTTCATAAGACCACTGTAGCGGCGCTTGATAGACCCCGCAAAATCTCGTCTGCCAACACTGGTAGGGACGCCGCGCTGCGGCATCCGGTCGGCGAAGCGCGCCGACCTACCAATTGACGCGCTCGCCCTTAACGTAAACAGAACTCGTTTGCGAAAAGCCAAACCAATACGCCAGCTCACGATAATCGTCGCAGTTGAAGACCGAGAAGTTCGCAAGCTTGCCTCGCTCAAGCGAACCGATCTTGTTGCCGCGATTGAGGCTGTAAGCAGCGTTAATTGTCGCTGCCGTGATTGCTTCCGCCGGCGACATCTTTAGCTGCGTGCAGGCGAGAGACAAAATCATTGGCATGCTTGGCGTCGGCGAGGAACCCGGATTGAAATCGGTTGCGAGCACCACAGCGAGCCCAGTCTCAATCATCTCTCGCGCGCGCGGGTATGATGTCGACCCAAGCGCGTAGACGGAACCGGGCAACAGTACGGGCTGCACGTTCCGGGACTTCAACGCCACAATCCCGAGTTCGTCTGTTTTCTCCAGGTGATCCGCCGTCGTCGCGTCTAACTCCGCCATCAATTTCGCGCCACCACAGTTGGAAAGTTGATCGACATGACCGCGCAATTTCAATCCCAGCTTCTTGGCTGCGCTGAGGATTCTGCGCGATTCCTCAATTTCAAAGTAACCGCCTTCGCAAAAAACATCACAAAACTCCGCCAGCCGCTCTGCTGTAACTCGCGGTAACATTTCGTTGATGACAAGATCGACATAGTGGGCCGTCACTTTGTAACTTGCCGATTCAGCGGTCTGCGAGTTGGAAACCGGCGCCACGTCGCGCGGAACCGCATGCGCACCGAGAAACGTCGGAACAATTTCCAGCGGCGTTTCTTCATCAAGCCGTCGCATCACGCGAAGAATCTTCAATTCATCTTCAACAGTCAGTCCGTAACCTGACTTGGCTTCCACCGTTGTCGTGCCGCACCTCAAAAACCAATTCGCGTGCTTCTTCGCTTGTGCGAGAAGATCGACATCGCTCGCCGCGCGCGTTTTCTCCACAGTTGACCAAATCCCGCCTCCGGCTTGGGCAATTTCCACATAAGTTTCGCCGTGCGCGCGCCGTTCGAAATCGTCGAGCCGATTCCCGGCAAACATTAAATGAGTGTGCGCATCCACAAATCCCGGCAAAACAACACATCCCGCAAGATCGACAACCTGTGCGTCATCCGCATTTTTCTCGATGTCATCGCTTGGACCGACGGCGTCGATCTTGCCGTCGCGGATAAGCATTCCGCCATCGCGAATGATGGCCAGTTCGGACATCTCCCGGCCAACGCGCGGCCTCTTCGGACCGGCCAGCGTGACTAGCTGTGAGGCGTGGAGAACTGCGAGTGCCTTCAAGATTTGCTCAGTTTGCCTTCGACAATCTGATTAATTTTTCCAAACTGCGCCTCCGAATCGGCACTGATCTGTTGAACTTTCTTCAGAAGCGCCGCAGCGAATTTTTTATCTTTCAACGCGGCCAGATTGATTCGCACATTCAATGCCGCGCCCTCAACACACGCACACATCGCAAGAGCACCGACGCCAATGTCTGAAATCGATGCGGAACTTCCCTTCTCCGCCATTTCGGAAAGCAATTCGTAAGAGTTGAACGAGGTTTCCATCACCTTCAGCGGAATCTCGGCCGCATACTTCGTCGCCGTCTCGATCGCCGCGGCGCGCGCCGACTTTTCTTCCTCCGATCCCTTTGGCAACGCGAATGCCTCCATTACTTTGTTGAACGCGGCGGTATCTTCATCGACGAGCGAAAGGAGTTCGTCTTTGAGTCGCTGCGCTTTCACTGCCCAATCGCTGAAATATTCGAGCTTGTTGTCCCAGCCACGTTTCCCGGCGGAAAGATTGGCGACCATTCCGCCCAGCGACGCGCCTAACGCGCCCATCAACGCTGCCACGGAACCGCCGCCCGGCGCGGGGGAATCGCTCAAGGTTTCGTTGCAAAACTCTCGCAGATTCATTTTCATGAGGGACTTCTGTGGCTCAGCAGATTCGATCTTCAATTCAATCACCTTTTCTTTTGGATCGAAAGGTTTCAGGTCACTCAGGCCCATCGAGCGAATCGCGATGTCGATCAGTTCTTCCTCCGAGACGCCTTCGGACCACTGTTGTTTGCGTAGAAAATAACGACCGGCATCCACCAGACATTTCTTCGGAACCATGCCGACAATCTCCGACCCGGTTACGCGCAAGCCGCGCTTAGCTGCCGCTTCAACACAGGCAGGCATCAAACGCAACATGCAAAGATGTTTCCTCAATGTTCGTCAGGTTCATCGAGACCTGAGCGATCCCATACTCCTTCACGAACCAGCCAATGGCCTTCACGTGTCTTAGCATTCCGGGAATGCGAACAGGCTCGCCGTTTGCATCGAGAACGGGTTTTCCCGAGGGCGTCCCATCTTCAGTTTTAATTCGGCCCTGTTCCCGAACGTCAAAAGCGACGGCATTCGCTCGGCGCACTGATTTTGTGTTCAGGTTCGCATTGTAAGCGACGAGAAAATCGCGGACCCCAATTACAGTCCCGCCCGATTTCTTATTGAAAACAGACGGCCCGAAATCCGGTTTCCACTCCGGCTGTTTTATTTTCTCAAAGAACCCTTCGTATTCACCCGCCCGAATTACTGAGAGATTTGCACGCGCCTTGTTTTTCGCCGCTCGCTCGTAGAGATAGACCGGAATTTGCAGCCCATCGCCAACGCGTTTTCCCAATCGGCTCGCACAGGTGATCGCTTCTTCCCAACTGACGTTGTTCACCGGAATAAACGGACAAACGTCGGTCGCGCCCATGCGTGGATGCGCGCCCTTGTGTTTGCGCATGTCGATCAACTCCGCCGCTTTTTTGATGGCGCGAAAGGCAGCCTCTGCAGCCGCTTCAGGACTGCCAACAAACGTCACCACAGTCCGGTTCGTGCTCGCTCCAGGATCAACATCGAGCAAAGAAACGCCGTCCACTGATTCAATTGCATCAGTAATCTGCCGAACGACGTTCAGGTCGCGCCCTTCGGAAAAATTCGGCACGCATTCGATCAGTTTTTGCATGAGATTCGCGGCTGATTACTAGCACATCCACACTTGGCTGACCAAAAAACATCCGTGGCCTTGGCGCGTCGAGCTGGGATCGTGATTGCGGCTGGCATTTGGGTCACGCTCCAACCGGCATCACGATGCCGGCTACACGATCAATCCCGCGTCCGCGGTTGCATGGGAATATCCATCTTGTGCGCGGCAGCGAATTCGATAGCGCGGGCGTAACCGGCGTCGGCGTGGCGGAGGACGCCCAATCCTGGATCGCTCGTGAGAACGCGTTCGAGACGGCGTTTGGAATTTTCAGCGCCGTCGGCGACCACGACCATGCCGGCGTGCTGCGAATAACCGATGCCTACTCCGCCACCGTTGTGAATTGATACCCAGGACGCGCCTGCAGCGGTATTGATCAGCGCGTTGAGCAACGGCCAATCGGCAATCGCATCGCTGCCATCGAGCATCCCTTCAGTCTCGCGATTGGGCGATGCGACCGAACCGGCATCAAGATGATCGCGCCCGATAACAATGGGCGCTTTGATTTCGCCGCGCTTAACCAGCTCGTTCATCGCCACGCCGAACTCGGCACGTTCGCCATAACCGAACCAGCAAATCCGGGCGGGCAATCCTTGAAATTGAATTCGCTCTTTCGCGAGCTTCATCCAGCGGGCGAGCGTTTGGTTTTTGGGAAATAATTCGAGCGCAAGTTTGTCGGTGCGCGCGATGTCTTCAGGATCGCCGCTCAGCGCGACCCAGCGAAATGGACCGCGGCCCTCGCAAAACAGCGGCCGAATGTATTCGGGAACAAACCCGGGAATATCGAATGCGTTTTGAACGCCAGCATTTTTGGCTTGGGCGCGAATGTTGTTCCCGTAGTCGAAAGTGACCGCGCCCTTCTTTTGCAAGGCCAACATAGCCTCGACGTGCACGGCCATCGCGCCCATCGAGCGTTTGACATATTCATCGGGGTTCTTAACACGCAGCGCGAACGCCTCTTCGAGGGAGATTTCGTTAGGCACGTAGCCGTTGAGCGCGTCGTGCGCGCTGGTTTGATCGGTCAGAACATCGGGAACGATCCCGCGCTTCACGATCTCAGGCAAAACGTCGGCGCAATTGGAGACCAGACCAACCGAAAGCGATTGTCGACCTTTTCGCGCCTTGTCAATCAACTTGAGCGCTTCATCCAGCGAGTACGTGATTCTATCGCAGTAGCCGCTCTTTAATCTTTTCTCGATACGTGCAGGATCGACCTCGACGCCAAGGAACACTGCGCCGTTCATGGTCGCGGCAAGCGGTTGCGCACCGCCCATTCCACCGAGACCACCAGTCAACACAAATCTTCCATCGAGCGATCCGCCGAAATGCTTTCGGCCCGCCGCAGCGAAAGTCTCGAACGTGCCTTGCACGATTCCCTGGCTGCCGATGTAAATCCAGGAGCCAGCCGTCATTTGTCCGTACATCGTCAGGCCGAGCCGTTCGAGACGATTAAACTCGGGATAATTGTTCCATTGCCCGACCAGATTCGAATTTGCG
>QHNF01000029.1 GCA_003218345.1 Verrucomicrobiota bacterium
CCACGTGTGATTAACGAGGTGATTTCCGCCGCATTGATTGTATTTGGTTCCCCAATTTGCTTGAGGCCGCCACTGAGAAACACCACACCGATGGCTTCAAAAACCAGCGCGACCAGCAGAATCAAAATAAACTTCGTCACAATCCTGATACCGGATCAACTCCCATTGCCGAGTCGTTCGACGACCGACTTTGCATTTGAGCCAATCGAGCCGTTGAACTTCTGTTAAACTCATCGAGCGACGCTGGCGAGTAAAGCTCGGATCGCTATAAAAGCCTTCCGCGACGATCTTGAAACGACGTGGAAACGCGCAGACACGCAATCCGAGATTCGCTGTTTTCAAGGTCACTACGGCTGGCAGCCGTCACCAACAGGCCAGCGGCCTGCGCTCCCCAATCCGTAGAATGAAACCGCGGTCGGCGACCGGTGGCTACAACTATTCGTGTTCATTCGTGTCGATTCGTGGTTAAAGTGTGCTAAGCGAATTTTATGGAGTTCACTGGTGGATGCGTTTGCGGCGGGACACGATACGTGTTGAAGAGTAAGCCCTTTGCTCTGGGTGATTGTCATTGCATCGATTGCCGGAGAAGCTCTGGCGCGCCCTATGTCACTTGGGGATCTGTGCCTCGCGAAGATCTGTCGATAACAAAGGGTGAGCCGCGCAAGATCGTGCATGCGAATCGGATTCGCTCTTTTGCTGCATGTTGCGGGACGCACTTGTTTTTCGAGGACGCTAAAGATTCAGAGATGATCGATGTGACGATCGCGTCACTCGACGACCCCACACCGTTTGCGCCACAGAAAGCAATCTGGCTCGAGGATAAATTACCGTGGGTTACGATCGACGAATCGCTTCCTTCTTTCCCGAAAACCCCAAAAACTTCCTGATAAGCGCTCGCGACCGCCGGACGCGCCACCGATTAGCGAAATCCGTGCAACTCAATGATGCGTGTAGATACACGTTTGATTAAATTCCGTTCGCTGACTTGACTGGGGTACTCGCGGACAGTGGGTGCCCTTCAGTCCGGCAGGGTCGCTTCGAGCGTAAACCATGCGGGATTCAGATGTGCGAGCGGCCCTTTCAACTTTTGAAGTTCCTCTGCCGGGCCATGCAATTCTATGCGGGTGAGATCCGCCATCGTGAGCATTTCCGTGAACAGCGCACCGACGTTTTCCAGATGAACGAGAACGCCCTCGGCGCTTTCGTATCCTTCACGGCAGCAAACTTCGTCGCCATTGATGCTGAAGCCGTAGAAAAGATTGTTTTTTTCGGTCGCAGTCTTCTCGACGAACTGCGGAAACGCAGATCTGACCTCCTCAAGTTTTCCTGGGTGCACTTTGAAGTAAGGATGCAGGCTGACGAAATTTGATCGCATATTGAAGCGTACGCTCAGCGCATGAACGTGTCGAACAGCTGGCATGTTTACACAGCAAGATCTTCGTTCGGCATTGCAACGTCTTGGCGATCGCAGATGTGCTGAGCAATAGAGGTTCGTGTTTCCTCCTTCCTGTCGATTTACCGGACGCGAGAACCAAGTAACCTGAAAGCTTCAAGTGCGTTCTTAGCCTTCTAAGCTCTGGTTTCCCGCCTCCGCGATTGTTCCCTGAAGAGTCCACCGCCTACGGTACAGACCATGAGAGTCGCCGCGGCAAGAGCATCGAACCAAAACGGAGCAGTACTTCGCTTGAAAAAGAACAAGACAAAGATTGTATCGCCAATCAGCGGAACCAGGACCAGGGAAGCATTGAACAAGCCTCGACCGGGTCCGATCAAACCCGCTGTGTAGCCCCCGACGAGACCAGCGATAACCGCCACCAGCATTCCTGCCCCCAGAATAAGCGGAGAACCTCCGTAAAGTGGGCGCCCCCCGAGGACACCGTTAAAACCCAAGGAGGTGAGAAGGACAATTACGCCGTACCCAACGAACATCGCGGCAGCGCCTTGAACAATTGAGAATATCACTTGCTGTCGCATTCAGAAATCTGTTACTGGGCCACCTCGTACCGGACCTTAACTAGCGGCGTCAGGGCATTCCCTTTTCGTGCGAAAATCTCGTTATCCCACGCTTCATTCCCATGCGGCGTTACTTGCGCCGCGTAATCCGCTGTCTTCCCGTCCGGCTCTATCTCCTGGAACTCGTGGATCAGTTTTCCATCTTCCATTTTCACTGTGCCTTTGGTGAGACTTCCTTTTGCGTCCACATACCAAAAGACGATGACGCGCTGCTGCGGGTCCCATGCGTAAAGCCCATCGATGTAAGGGCTCGCCTTCCCGTCAGAGACAAGTTCGTTGCTGATGCGAATGGCCTGACGGTTTTGAGTCCAGGTAAATGTCGCGTGAATCTTTTTCTTCTTGCCTTCAGGCGAATCGGGGAGCTTGGCGTCCCATTCATGGGTGGTCAGGAACCTGATCGGTTCCAGTGGCGTCACGGACGTCGTGGACGTTTGCGCGTGAGCGCACAGAATCGCGATTGCGCCCGCGCCGATCAAAACAACAACTTTAGGAATTTGTATCCATTTCATCGATTGCATCCTGCCAGACTTCGCCGTGCGAGGATTGTAGAAAATTGACATTTGTTCGCGCGCGAGCGCGGATTATTCGACTTCCAGATAATTCAGAAAGGGCCCGCGCTTCGTCAGATAGCGGGCGGGAGTCAATCCGCTGAACGCGCGAAATTCATGGATCAAATGCGCCTGATCGTGATAACCGCACGTTGCCGCCGTGCCTGCCCAATCCACTTCCGCCTTTTGTCCGACGGATCGAATCACGCGTTGAAACGCGCAGAGCCGCGCGAACAACTTGGGCGTCAATCCAACACACCGATCGAACTCGCGCAGCAAATGTTTGTGACTGATCCCAATCGTGTCCGCAATCTTCCCGATCCGCACCGCGTCCAATCCGCCGTGGATCACCCGCAACGCATGACTGACCGAGCGTGTCGGTTGCGTTCGAGAACGCGCGCGTTGGACAAGCCACGACTCCAGAAGATCGAACCGCGAACCGTCATCCCGCGATTCGCCCAGCGCTTCGCGCAGATCTTCAATCTCGCGGCCCACGATCGTCTCCAACTCCACCACTTGATCGGTAAATTCGTGCAGTGGAATTCCCAGAAACGGCCACGCGCCGCCCGCGCGCAGCCGGACGCCGACCAGATGCACGTAACCGATTTCATCAATCACGATAGGCGCCGTCCTTTCACCTGAGATCCAGCTATGTCGAAAAATCGTATGCTTTGCCGGATTATCCCGCGCGCAAAGCTTCTGCGGATCGCCGAGATTGATAATCAACTCCATCGTTCCGTCTGGCAGAATCATATTGCGCCAGCACACCGGCAAATAACCACGCACCATCCAAAGATGTTCGACATGCGGCGCTAAAGCCGGCGAAACCGGCCGAATACAATGGGACAGCACGGATCCTACCGTGCCGCACTGCCCTTCCCGCCGTCAAGCCGTGCTGGTGTCAAAGAAAAGCTCAACGCTAAATGCTCGCGTAATGCCCGATTAGCGTGATTTTACCCGCGAGGTTCCGATGAATGCAGCAAAGTTCGTGACGGCGAGCCGCCTTCACCAGCACGCGAGGCGCGCGTGCGCTACCCAGCCGCAGAAAATTTTGCCTGATTCGTGCTAATTCGTGCGTGCCGTCCCCTAATCTTTCAGAACACCACGGTGTACGAAAGGCGTAAGCAGATGACCGATCGTGCGAGCCGACGGACATTGCAGTGGCAGCCGCGACGGCTGCGTTCTGACTAACACGCGGGCAGCGATTTCTTTCCGCCCTTTGTGTGTGGCACAGTCACCCATCACCCGTCTGCCACCCCGTGCCCGTTGCGAAAGGCGGGTCGCTTCTTACATTGTTCAGGCAATCGGTTGCTTCGAGTTTGCTTCTGCCTTCCCTTTCTGAAAGCTAAAAATGTACTTGTGAGTCCTGACCTCTGACTCCCGACTCTGACCTCTGCCCTGTGTCCTTTGATCTTCAAACTAATCTAAAAGGCGAGGGCGATTTGACAACATACGGGTTGAGCATTTTAAGTCTCACCCCATGACACTCACTCAGATTCGACGTTTTTCGCATTCGTTCGTGATCCTTATCTGCTGCTGCCTTCCGATCGTATTTGGATCAAGTGTAACGGCGGCTCGTCCGCGTTCCCCGGGATGGGTTCAGCTTTCGCCAACCAATTCTCCTCCGCCGCGCTCATACCTGGCGGTGATGTACGATCCGGCCAGCGGAAAAGTAATTGCGTTCGGCGGATTCGACGGCACAGCATATCTAAATGACACGTGGACATTCGATGGCAAAAACTGGACGCAGATCGCCCCACAGCTTTCGCCTCCAGCGCGCGCTGCCGCCCAAATGACCTACGATTCTGTCAGTCAGAAAGTAGTGCTCTTCGGCGGGTACGACGGAACAAATTACCTGGGAGACACCTGGCTTTGGGATGGGACAGCATCACAGTGGATACAGGCCACGCCTGTGCATCAGCCTCCGGCTGTCACCGGTCCGATGCTCTTTCCCGACCCAAATGGCAGGGCTGATCTCTTTGGCGGGTTCGACGGACAATTCTACCAGCTCAGTATGTGGCAATGGAACGGTTCCGATTGGATGCAGTTATTTCCGTCGACGGTTCCGTTTGCTCGCGCTTCAGCGGCCGTTGCGGCGAATCCTTTCACGGGGGAGGTTGTTATGTTTGGTGGTCTCGCCGACGTCAATCCGGTTAATACCTGGACCTACGACGGTACAACATGGACTCTGCAATCTCCGCAAACTCAACCTACATGGGTGTACGCAGGCTCCGCCGCTTTCGACCCGGGAAGGCAATCAGTGGTTCTCTTTGGCGGCGGAAGCGGTGGCGTAGACCAAAACAGCACATGGGTATGGGGGCGGGGTCGTCCCAATTGGACACACCTGCCTACAGTGCAGTCGCCTCCAGCACGCGAAGGTGCCGGTATGACCTATGACGCTTTCTTACACCGTGTGATTCTCTTCGGCGGACAAGACAATAACGGATATTTCAACGATACTTGGGAACTCATCCCGTAACGCTCGTCAGACCGCAGTTGTTTGCGCCAGTGCGTCTGGAGCGCAGTGATGGCAATAGCTCCAGCGCAGAAAAAACCTGCGCTAGATCTCGTACAGTCGCGCCGACCGTAATGCGAAATTTCTCATTGCTGACTTCACCGGATACGGTTGCACGATCAGAACAAGAATGTCCTTTGATCTTCAACCCCGTCTAAAAGGCGAACTCATCGAGCTTCGCCCGCTGACGCCCGAAGACTGGGACGATCTTTTTACCGTCGCATCCGACTCGTTCATCTGGGAACAGCATCCGGAGAGTGACCGCTACAGGGAAGATGTATTCAAAGTCTTCTTCAAAGAAGCGCTGGATTCCGGTGGCGCCTTTGTCGTGATTGACAATAAGACTCAACAAATCATCGGATCAACGCGCTTCCACGGTTACGATTCGGAGAAATCTGAGATTGAAATTGGATGGACCTTTTTGGCGCGAGAATATTGGGGCGGACGTTACAACCGGGAAATGAAACAGTTAATGCTGGCTCATGCGTTCAACTTTGTTGAGAGCGTGGTGTTTTTCGTCGACGAAAATAATATTCGCTCCCAAAAGGCCACGGAAAAAATCGGAGCAATCAGAAACGGTCTTGCGAAAAAAGTTTATGGAAACCGTCCGGCCTCTCTCAACGTAAAGTATGTAATCAGGAAAGCAGGAAACTGATTGATGTCGTTGTAGAGAAGCGTTATGCCTGCATAGTTTATTTTCGCAGGCGAGACCGGGACAAGCATCATTATCGTCCGATATTTCTTACCTCGATCCGATTCGGCACCGAGTTACCCAGACCGAGCTGACTCGCAGAATCGATATACGCTGCAAGTGGGCCGATCGCAGGCAGACTCGCGCGTGCACGCCATTGCTCCAAATACTTCACGGCGATCGCATCCAAAGCGACCGGGTCCCTGCTTGCGTACAGCGTGGCATGATGAACTGCATAGTTCGGTTGCGACTGCGGACCACCCGCATACTGAGCGATGAGGCCATCCATCAAATTGAAAACAACCTTCTTTGCGATGAGCGGGTTAGCATAAATTTCCGCAAGACTTTCCGCACCAAAACGAGAGCCTTGTGCGAAGCGACGCCAGTTGTCGATGTTGGGAATTGTCATGTTATAAATACAACCAGCGATCCCATTCGTTTCGCTGACACTCATCACCGGAACATTGATGATCTTATTCACTTCGGTGGAAACGATGTTCGAAACATGACTCACATTGCTGGTGTTCTCGGTGTCGGAAAGCATTGGCATTTTCCTCGCGTCGCTAAGGAAATCGAAATCGCCCCAAACCAGTTTTCCCAGTAAAGGAGCAGACAGGATCGCTTTTGGATCATATCCGTCGCGCGGCGCGATTGCTTTCAGTTGATAACCATCCATTCCCAGTCGATAACCGGCCTCTTTGATTCCACCGAGAGACCTGTCCCAAACAATAATGCTGCTGCGCGGATGGCCCCCCCCGACGAGCCCTTCTACGATCGCGTTTACGATGTCATGATGCGTTGTGAAAAGTTCGCCGCCTGCCGCGGAGATTTTAATTCCAATTCTGTCGCTGGGAGAGACCAGCGACGCCCACGCCTTTCCCACGTCCGACTGGCCGGTAGCGGCGAGGACGAGGCGATTCACCATCTCATGCACCACTCGCGAGTTCGTCTTATAACCTTTGATTGAGGCGGGATCGTGCACTGAATACACAATCGACGGTGTTGGCGTAGGCTGCGGTCCTTGCGCCAGCCCAGAGGCGATGGCGCAGAACAGAACGAGAGCTACATTTCGCATCAACGAGATGGTGGCTTTACGATTGGCAATGAGTTTATGAGTAACGCAGCGAATCACAACTGCACAACAACGCATACAAATTTTGTAGGGCGTTTCTGTGAAACGCTGACCCAACAGATGGCGTCTGACACAGACGCCCTACAACTCTCGCGCGGAACGATTGGGCCAATCCGCCACATCTATGTTCACATCCCGTTCTGCGCACGTATCTGCCCGTATTGCGCATTCTACAAAGATTTGCTTGATCGTTCGCAGACGCAGCGATTTTGCCAGGCGATATTGGACGATCTAGGACGGCAGCGCGAAAACTTTGCGATATCACCTGAAACCATCTTCTTCGGTGGCGGCACTCCGACAGCTCTCACGACTTCGCAATTGGAATTTCTGCTCGAAGGTTTTCACCAGCAGCTCGATCTCTCGTCTCTTGAGGAATGGACGATCGAAGCGAATCCCGGGAGCGTGTCAGCACGCAAGGCAGCGGTCCTTCACAAACTCGGAGTGAATCGAATCAGTCTGGGCGTTCAGTCCTGGGACAATAAGTTGCTCAAAGTTTTGGGGCGTGAACACAGCGCAGAGCAAGCCGAGCAATCGTTTCATGATCTGCGAGCAGCCGGATTCTTCAACATCAATGTCGATCTCATGTTCGGATTGCCAGGACAGACGATCGAGAATTGGAGGTCGACGCTGGAGAAAACCATTGCGCTACAACCTGATCACGTCTCCGCCTACTGTCTCACGTACGAGGAGGACACGGAGTTTTTCCTGCGCCACGCGCGCGGTGAATTTCGGCAGGACGCGGACGCAGACGCCGTATTTTTCGAAATTACGATGTCGCTCCTGGAAGACGCCGGTTACGAACATTACGAAATCTCAAACTATGCGCGTCCCGGGTTCTCGTCGGTTCACAACCGCGCCTATTGGATGGGCAAAGATTATCTCGGCATTGGCCCGA
The DNA here is from genome assembly GCA_003218345.1 of Verrucomicrobiota bacterium. Classification (GTDB taxonomy): domain Bacteria; phylum Verrucomicrobiota; class Verrucomicrobiia; order Chthoniobacterales; family UBA10450; genus Udaeobacter. Next base: position 7,795 of record QHNF01000029.1, read on the forward strand.
GCGCGTTTTCAACTGTCGGAATGCAGCGATGGCAGAACGTCTGTGATTATCGCGCTTACAGCGATCGCGTCATTTCCGGCCGCTCACCGATTGGATCCACCGAAAATCTGACGAACGAAATGAAACGCACAGAGCGAATCGCACTCTCGTTGCGCACCAGCGACGGAGTTTCCGCTTCCGAACTGAAGGCTTTCGCGCAAGAAACGAATGAGTGCATTGCCCTTGGGTTGCTTCGAGAGGCGAACGGCAATTTTGTGCTGACGCGAAAAGGCAAAGAGCTGGCTGATTCCGTTGCCGAGGCGTTTCTGTAGTCGCTTCAGAAAACCGCGGACGACGCTGATTACTCGGATAGCCCTCGCAGGCGAGCGCTCGCTCGCCGCACAGACAAGATGTCTGTGCCACCCCGCGTGCGCGGGCATGTCGCGCGCTTCAAACTGCGATTTTCGAGGCCGAAATATCAGGCTCCCCGCGCAGCTGCGCCCTAATAGATGTCTGTATCGGCGGTATAGCCAGAATCCCCGCGAATGGAACGCAGACGGGCGCGACTCCCCCACTCCGATTCTGGCCGATTGATTTGGCCTAGTGCGATTTTCACAAGCCACGGCGCCGCTGCCAACGCACCGATTGCAACGAGCGCAACTGCAGCTGCCTGACGCAATGGAGGCCTGATCTTATCTGCCATCAAAATTCCTAAACCGACGCCAATCGCGGTGCGGGTAACGAACAGTAATGGGTCAAGCGGAAGCTGTTCGGAGCTTTTTGAAATGGATATCGGGAGAGACATCGCCTACCATATACGTCGCGTTTGGGAAAAAGAAACGCCAAAATGCTGCTCTGTCATCTCGAGCGAAGCGGAGTTGAGAAATCCCGCGATGCAACCGTAGCGTAATTTCACGGAATGTCTCGACTTCACTCGACATGACACAACTCAGAATATGCTAAAGCCGATCTACGCGCTCGTTCTCGCCGGTGGTAGCGGTGAGCGCTTTTGGCCTTTGAGCAGACGGGCCCGTCCTAAACAACTGCTTCGTCTCGTCTCGAATGAAACCCTGCTCGAAGAAACTGTCGCGCGCCTTGAAGGGTTAGTTTCGCGCGAACGTATTCTGATCCTGACAAACACGGAACAGGAAAGGGCGGTTCGCAAATTGCTCAGGTGTTTCCCGACGGAAAATATCGTGGCGGAACCGGCTAAGCGTGACACAGCTGCGGCAGTCGCCCTCGGCACTGGTTGGGTGGCAGCCCGCGATCACGGAGCCATCATGATCGTCCTTCCCGCCGATCATGTCATTGCCAACCGGGTGGCTTTTCAGGAAACGCTGGCCCTTGCTGCCGACGCGGCCGAGGAAACGGGCGAGCTTGTAACCGTCGGCATCAAACCAACATGGGCGTGTCCCGGATTCGGTTACATTGAGCACGGCAAGCCAGTTCATTTGCGCAAACGTTCCGACAAAGATGCGATTCATCGGGTCCTGCGCTTTCGCGAGAAGCCTAATCTTGATCTGGCCGAATCGTTCTTGCGAAAAGGAAATTTCCGGTGGAACGCGGGAATGTTCGTTTGGTCAGTTCCCACTGTGCTCCGCGAGTTCAACCGTCACGCGCCGGCGCTGGCGGATTTCATTTCCCAGCTTTGCGCTCCAGAAAATTTCGAAAAAGCTTTGTGTGACCGCTTCAGCAAGCTGCCGCGAATCTCATTCGATTATGCGATCATGGAAAAAGCGGATCACGTCCTTGTGGTGGAGGCCAGCTTCGATTGGGACGACATCGGAAGCTGGAGAGCGGTAGCAAATTATTTTGAGAAGGACCAACAAGGAAATGCTGCCAACCGCGCCATTACCGCAGTTGATTCCAGCAACAACATCGTTTTCGAGGAGGATGGGACAACCATCGCGCTGCTTGGAGTTCGTGACTTGATTGTGGTGCGAACGAAGGATGCACTTCTGGTTTGTCACCGGCACGAAGCGGAAAAAATCAAAGAGTTGGTCGGCAAACTTCCGCCCGAACTGCAGTGATCTGAGGCGTGATGAATCCAATTTTGGCTATCGATTTCGGTCGGGCGCGTATCGGAGCGGCAATCTCCGATCAACTACAGTTGCTGGCGCATCCGCTCGAAACCATTCCAGCGAATGAGCGTGCGACATCGCGGGTGGCGGAAATCGTCGGCGAAAAGAAAGTCGATCATGTCGTGGCCGGGATGCCCCGTCAGATGAACGGCCAGATCGGCGCCGCCGCAAACGAGGTCCTCCAGTTTGTGGAAAAGCTGCGTGCGATTCTGCCGTGTCCAGTGGTCACTTGGGACGAACGGTTGACCACCGCCGCGGCGCACAGCGCGCTGCGTGACGCAGGAAAGAAAACGCGACACACCCGGGGCTACATAGACCAGGTAGCCGCCCAAATGATTTTGCAGAGCTATCTCGATCGGCGCGCCGCAAACGCGGCAGCCAAAAGTGATCAGTGATCGGTGATCTGGGAACAGTAATTTTGATACCGATCACTGATCACCGATCACGAGGATTGCCATGGCACGAAGACTAAAACTAATCGTGGCGTACGATGGAGCAGAATTCGCAGGTTGGCAGAGCCAATTTCATCGCAACACTATCCAGGATCATCTGGAGCGCGCGTTTGCGCGCGTCATTGGCAAGCCTGTGCGCGTTCATGGAGCCGGGCGAACAGACGCTGGCGTCCACGCCCTCGGGCAATGCGCGCACGTCGAGGTTACCAACGGCCGCTTGTCAGCCCCGCGCTGGACGAATGCGCTTAATGCGTTGCTGCCTCCGACAATCCGCGTGCTTCGGTGCCGATATATGTCGAACGATTACCACGCGCGTCTTTCAGCAAAAGGAAAAATCTATCGCTACAGAATCTGGTCCGCTGATGTTCTGCCTCCTTTCGAATATCGTCGTGCCTGGCATATCGCGCGCCCG
>QHNF01000030.1 GCA_003218345.1 Verrucomicrobiota bacterium
TTCTCTCCGGGGCCCGCGTTTACTATGCGATGGCTCGGGACCGATTGTTTTTCCAAAAAATCGCGACCACGAATCGCTTTCATGTTCCGGCCGCAGCGCTGGTGGCACAGGCAATCTGGACGGCGTTCCTTGTGTTGCCGCGCACAGTGACAGTGAATGCCGCAACACATGAGGCGACCTATGGAAATGTTTACAATCAACTGCTCGAATACATCGTCTCGGCAGATTTGCTCTTCTACGTTCTAATGATTGCCGCGTTGATGCTTTTGCGAAGTAAAAGACCGGATGCAGAGCGCCCATACCGCAGCTGGGGTTATCCGTTCGTGCCGATCGTTTCGATTTTGCTATCGGCGTTGTTGACTATTGATCTTGCGTGGCTCGCGCCCGCGACATCTGGAATTGGAATCGTAATCGTGTTGACGGGCGTGCCGGGTTACCTGCTGTGGCGGCTGCGCAACATGCGACATGCCAATCGGGTCTAGACTCCGAGCATGAGCCACATTCGTATGCCTGATCGGTTTACCTTCGGTCTTTGTCCCTCGTCGCCCGACCGAACAACTCGCGCCGATGGCGATGGGCGAGCCGATTCCTCGCTGACTTTTCGTATTCGTCTTCCGCACGTTGAAAATCCGCGGCTTTTGCAGACGCGTGGGACTTGTCATTGGCCCCAGAAAGCCGCTAAGCTTCGGGTCTGCCCCCCAACCATTTAAGGAATGGCCGCATCGGTCGCACTATAATGAGCATCGTGACCTTCACGAGTTTGTTATTCCGATGCGATGACGGCATGAAGGAAGTGGAGAGCAAGGGCATCCAGCCATGAATTCAAATCCACAGTTCACTTTGAAAAAATGCCAGGCTTCAGTCAAAGCGGGCATGCTCCGGATCCAAAAACGCGCACAAAACACATTACCTATGTTTCAACATCTAATCTTACTGGTCGCTCTGATTTTTACGGGATGGTTGTTGTTCAAAATTGTCCTCTTCGGGTTAAGCCTTTGGGTTTCTCCGGCGGAGCTGACGATCATGCCTTTCGACGGCACCGACGCGCAGAAGAAGCAGGGGCCGGCAATTTTGTCGGCAAAATTGCGGGAGCTAAAGACGCGGGGGAGAACCGCGCCGACCGGATATGGCCTGCTCAATGTGCCCCTCCTCGAGTCCGGGCCGCAGCAGACGGAACAAACCGCGGACAAAACCATGGCGGAGCTCGACAAGATTCAGCTTAAAATCAAAGATGTAGATGTCTCCGCGCTCATTCGGGCCTTTGACGCCCTCTTGACTCCGGCACGGTATGAGTTGCGCGGTAGCGTAGTCGAGCTGCCAGCATCGCTTTCAGTTATCTGCCAACTTGTCCGCCGCGAGAAGGTGATCGCGAGTTGGGAGGGTAGCGGAAAAACTTCACCGGCCGGCGCAGCCGCAGCTCCGGGCGCGACGCTTGAGGATCTGCTCGATCAGGTGGTCTATCAAATGGTCTTCGATTTTACTCACAATGCCGAGCTGAAAAATGAGTGGAAGATTTCAATCAGTCGCGCCGACAGTTTTGCCAACTGGCAGAGCCTTCGCGCATATGTTCGTGGATTGCGGGCGTTGCGCTCATATCAGGAAAGTCTTAAGCCGGCTGACTTGAAGGAAGCTTCCCAATTTTTCGAAACTTTGACCAAGACGGATCCAGCCAATCCCTACGGACTGTATTTTCGCGGGCTGGCTTTGAGCGAAGATCGACAAGAAGCCGAAGCTCGCGAAACATTCGTTCAACTTAAGCACGTCCTGCAGCGTCAAGCTGAACCTGATAAATGGAAGGCGATGCTGCGCGAAGCCCGCCTCAATGAGGCGATCACGACATTAAAACTCTACCGTTTGGAAGAGGGAAACAAAGCGGTCAAAATTCTGGAGAATTTGATCGCCGAATTGAAAGCTGAACCCCAGTCTGAAGTTCTGCCGGAAGAGCGAACGAACGCGACAGAGCAGGAATCCGATGCAAAGGCGCCGCGCCAAGTCGCGGATGCAGGAGGGCAAGCGGCGAAACCACTCGCGCCAACACTCACCTACACAACGAAATTACTTACGATATGCTATGCCCAGCTCGCCTACACTCACGGCACAATTCTTTCGTTTTTGAGAGACAAGAAGAAAGATGTGTCCTTGGACAAAGAGGTCAGCGAGCATGCAACAAAGATGGAGGACAACCTGAAACTTGCTGATCAAACTTTCTATTCATTGGAGGAGAAGCAGTGGGCTTCGCCACAGGAAAAGCTGGATGTGCAATTTCGCATCGAGAATGCACGGGGTTATGGCCGCTACCGGCTCGCGTTTTTTCGAGAGGACAAACAGCGGCCGAAGGCAAACGAAGTAAGCCCCTACCAACAGGCTTGCAAAGAAGCGATCAGTTTCCTGCAAACGGCAAACGAAGACCGGCCCAATCACTATGAGGTGATTCAAAACCTGGCAATGATTTACGCGGACAAAGATTATGACGACAGCGGCGACTCGTTGCCGGAGGCAATATGGCTTTTCAATCGGACCAAGGAATTTGTTCCTAACGATTTTTATCAGTTTGAGCAACTTGCGAATATCCATCTTCGATTAATGGGGTTTTGTTCGACGAACGAATGTCGAAGAAAGGAGATCGAGGCCGGTATGGCGGAGGCGAAGAGAGCCATCGAACTGCGGACTGAATCTGCCAGCGCCCTTGAGACGCTGGCCTTGCTCTCTGTGAACAGATGGAAACTCGACAAAAAAGACGATGCTGCCGCCACAGCCGCGCTGGATGCGATCCAGGATGCGATAACGTTACAACCGGACGCTATTTTTCAAGCGTACATGGATTTTCTCGAGTGTTTGGCGGAAACGCGAAAATCTTCGCCTGTTCGCTCTAATGAGGTCATCGCACGAGTAATCTCATTGGCGCGCGTTCCAAAGCTGGAGTCGGCAGCGAAGGAGAGGTTGAGAGCGTTTGGCCTTGCAATGGTAGAGAAGGTTCTCCAGGACACGAAGGACTTAACGAAGGCGGAAAATAAAGAACCCAACGAGCACGCCACGCAACTCAAGCAACAGCTGAACGATCTTTCGTAGTCTGTTAGCCAACGCTCCCGCCTCAATTGTGACTAAGCTTTTTCGCGATCATACCCCACTGGAAATACATCGGGTCGGCTCGCGGACGGTGATGGTCAAACGCGAAGATCTCTATGGCATCGCTCCGGCACCGCCACTCGGAAAGCTACGCGGCCTACGACTTTTTCTCGCCCATGCCTATCGGCGAGGTATCGATTTGGTCGGGTGTTGGGACACGCGCATCTCAATGCTGGGCCTCGGTCTGGCAGCATGCTGCCGCGAGTTCGCTGGGATGCGCTGTATCGTCTCTTATCCCATGCGCAAGCAGGACGTTACGCCACCTTTGGTAGCCAAGGCTGCTTCACTCGGTGCTGAACTATTCCCAGTGACTGCGGCCCGCATCAACATCTGTTTTGCTGCGGCCCGACAGTATGTTGAAGAGCGCGGCGGTTTGATGCTGCCATTCGGTTTGGAGTGCGAGGAGGCGGTGGATGCAGTCGCAAGGGAGGCGGCGCGGGTGAAGCCCGAATTCATCTCGCTTGGCACCGTGGTCTTGAGTTGTGGCTCGGGCGTTTCTTTGGCTGGCCTGTTGCGGGGGTTTTGTGTTCGACCCCACCGCCTCGTTGGAGTTTCTTCCGGCCGTTCTATTGATAATATTTTGCGATGTGTCCGGCGCTACATTCCGAAGATCCCTGCCTATTTGGAGTTGCGAGGCGCTGAAGTGCCATACCAGGTTCCGCTTAACTATCCCTGCCCATTTCCATCCAATCCTTACTACGATTTAAAGGCGTGGCGCTATCTAGATAATCATTATGCGGAATTCCGCGGGCCGCTTCTCTTTTGGAACATCGGTGCGTAAGAGAAGCCGCAACGTAAGAACAAGTAGTAGCGCGACAAGCCAAGGTGCCTCTTTTTGCGGGAGAGAAGCGATTATCTTGAGTTTGCGTGGGGCAGACTGGGCAAAAATGCCAGAGGGTAAACGGGAGGAGATCGTGGAGATGGGTTTTCGCTACTGGCGAGCGCGAGGATTTCCCTATTACCGCTTAGACGCTGACGCTATGCGAAAAGAATTCCTGTTTCTACTCCGATACGATACTTCAAAGGCTTTTGTCGGCTCCGAAGTCAGAGGGTCGTCTACCGGGCTGGCCCTCGCTAACCATTTTCATCCGCAGATGTGGAGAGTTCCAATGCCGGGCGTTCGTTCACCCGTGGAACGGTTTTTTGATGATGAAGTCCTGCGAAAGGTCATCCGGAAAGGGTTACGATTTTCCCCGGAACGTTACGCGCTAAATGCTAGTAATCTCCGACGGATTTTGCAGACCTATAGCCGCACGGCGCGTGTGGCGAACTTTCGCGTCACCGCGGCAAAGGCACTTTACGCGCGCTATTCTGGCGAGGGGGAGCACGTCTTGGACTTTTCGGCGGGCTACGGAGGCCGGCTGCTAGCCTGTCTGACCCTGCCACGTGTGTACTCTGGTATCGAACCTTGCCGGGCGCAGGTGAAGGGGTTGCGACGGATGCTGACCCAGCTCTTGAGGCTTGTTGTAATACCTGGTCGGGCGTTTATTGAGCATGCCTGTGCTGAAGACTTCATGCCTACTTTGGCGAGCGGATCCTATTCCTTGGTTTTTTCAAGTCCGCCGTATTTCAACAACGAATGCTATTCTGCAGAGCGCACGCAAAGTTATCTCAAATTTCCGACCTACGAACGGTGGATTGAAGGATTCTTGAAACCGGTCCTAGTTGAAGCGCAGCGCATCCTAGCACCGGGTGGACATTGTATCTTGAACATCGCGAACGTAAAAGGATTTAATATCGCGGATTGTGCGTACGAGATCGGCCGCCGACATTTTGTCCACGTTAAAACTTACAAGCTCTGGCTGAGCCAACGGCCGTACCTACGCACTTCTGGTTGGCAAATGCACCGGCTGGAACCTATTTTCGTTTTCCGTAAACTCTGTTTGCGTCGGTCGAAGCGGCGAATAGTAACACGGACAAAAAAGGCTGTGCCGCCTAAGGGTAGTCTTTAACGCCCGCCTTCGCGCGATCCTTCTCAAGCAAAAGTCGCCGATCGCTAACGTCGCGAGACTCATAAGGAATCTTCAGTGCCTCTTCGAAGCAGGCAATAGCTTCTTCGAACCTGCCACAAAGCCGGTAACTGCGCCCAAGCTCGTAAAGCGCAAAACCATAGTTTGCGCGCAGGTCTTCCAAGACTTTCGTGAGGTGCATTCGCGCTTTCTCCATGGCGGAATTGGATTTTTCCAAATAACCCAGTCGCATCCAGGCTGAACCAATGTCGCAATGGATCGCCCAGTCGTTGGGGTTGCTTTCATCCGCTAACTGCAATTGCACGATGGCTTCTTTTAGCAAAGCAATCTTTTGATTCACTGTACCAAAAAAATCAGTCCAATACATCAAAGCAAAACCCCTCGCATTATGAAGAGCGGATTTCAGTTCTTTGATCGTTACTGGGTCAGCTTGAGTTAAGGATTTCAGTAAATTTGCCGCAGATTCGGCGTGCTCGGTATGAAGATCGAAATAGTGCTTAATTTCCTCAAGATCGGCATCCCTTGGGTCACGCGGGATCATTCTCATCCCGAAAGCCTGAGCGAGGGCAACGAGGCTGCGACACCTAAGAACCGGATCCCCCGTGCGGGCTGCCACCGCCGAAAGGTGTTCGATCGCTTTGTCAAGATCGGCCCAGTCATATCGATGATAGTGGGCCATGCCCAGATGGTATTCGACATCATCGACAAAAGGGGGCTTTGCTGCGAACACCTGCTCCAATTCTGTAATCGCGTTGGTCGCTCTTCCACTCAGGTCATCAGCAATCGCGCGGCCATAGCGCGCCAACAAATACTCTGGATCTTCTTTTCTGGCTTCGTCTAATTGCGCAATTGCCCTGTCTAATTGTTCTGGACTCTTCATCCGGCGATAAACTTCAAGATCTGCCATTGCATGCTCGACAAGTTCTCCCGCTCTACGACTCGACGTTTCAATGCGCACAAGGTAATAAAGTCCCCGCTACTCAAAAAACAAGCAAAGCAATAATCGTTGATTGATTCTCAACTAATTCGGAAGAATCACAGATTCTGAATTATCGTTCATCTTGCTGCGGTCCGGAACAATCCAATTCGCGGTTGAGATACGAATTATTTGTGTATGCCTGCAAAATCAAAGAAACAGCAGATGGCTGCTGGCGCTGCGCTTGCAGCGAAGCGAGGCAAGCGTTCCAAGTCATCACTAAGAGGGGCTTCGCGCGGAATGTACAAATCGATGAGCAAAGCGGAGCTGCGCAGAATGGCCAAGACCAAGCGCAAAGGAAAGCCGACAAGGAAGAAGCGGCGTTAAGAATTTGCCGGAGCTTCGAGGGGGGTCGAACAGGATTACTCATCCCTGTTGCGCTGTAGCTATCGCCTGCCTCAAAGGTTCCAAACTCACTCTGCTTGCCCCGGTAAAGGGATGGTCGAGCACGTAGATCAAAAACAAAATCGACGTGATCATGACCGTGAGGGTAGTGGTAATCAGGTATTGCGCCCTGATGTTTTTCATTCCGAAGAAAAATGTATAGGACACCGCGAATACGCCGCCAACAAGTATGACCAACCAGATAACTGGCGGCACGGTATCGTTCCCCGCAAATATTCTCATTCGGCGATACTGAGCCAGGTTGTTCACACATCGCAGCG